>NZ_DDGH01000074.1:27748-28073 GCF_002337565.1 Rhodopirellula sp. UBA1907
GTGGAACCTGGCCTACGGATTGCGCCGACAGAGTAGAACATTTGTCCCCAAATGTTTGCGTGCGTGGTGTCCGTTGTCGAGCCACATGACGCGGTCGTTGTTGAGCATTCAGCGAGTCCTGTATGACCCGTTTTGCTAAGCGAAATCAAAAATGATTCGTAGTCGTGCAGAGCCTCCGACAGAGTCGAAACGTTCGTGTGCAAATGATTGCGAGTGTTCGTCGTAGGCCATGTCTCACATGGCGCTTGCATTGGGCGCGTTCGCCGTTTGGAAGGTTGTCGATGTGGCGGATGAACCGGAATGCGACGATCGCCAGGTGGAACCT
>NZ_DDGH01000074.1:28238-30815 GCF_002337565.1 Rhodopirellula sp. UBA1907
GTGGAACCTGGCCTACGGATTGCATCGACAGTGTAGAACATTTGTCCCCAAATGTTTGCGTGCGTGGCGTCCGTTGTCGAGCCACATGAAGCGGTCGTTGTTGAGCGTTCAGCGAGTCCGCTGTGACCACGCGTTTCACCTTGCCAGGTGGAACCTGGCCTACGGGGCGGGGTGTGGTTTTTGGCGGATTTGACTGGCCAGCATGACGGCGATCCAAACGGGCAACCACACGGCGGCGGCGTCGGAGAAGCGTCCGATCGGCGGGCTCGTCAGCGACACAAACGTGATCTTGCACAGCCAGTAGCTGAGTGCCAACCAAGTCAACGCGGCCAGTCCGGCGCGGTTGGATGCATGTGCGCGAAATGGTTCAGCCGTCTTCATTGGATTGAAACGGATCGATGCAACACAGGCGGCGACGACCAGTCCAACAGTGACGACAAAAAAGATCGGATGCATCAGCATGTCAGCCACCGATCCCCAGACACCACGGCGCATAGCAAGTGCGATCCAGCGGATGTATCGAACGGGATAGCTGCGAACGATCGTTCGATCGAGTTCGGCCAACAACTTGTGCTGATGAACTCGTTGCAATCCAGGAGACTTATCGGAAACTTCCGGCGACTGCTTCGCGACTGCTTCGGCGGCTGGGATCACAACCATGTACGTCATCGCGTCCCATCGGTTTTCGATCGTCGTGTACGAGTCCGCTCGCGGGGCGGCATCGGCAATCGGGCGAAGGTCCAAACCATCGGCGGCAGCTCGGTCACCGGCTGCCATTTCAATGCGGCGATCGGCAATCTCTTTCCCAAGTTCGCCCAGTCGTTCTGGCAACGCCTCGAGTTCTTCCACGTCGAGCAACTGAGTCGTCACGGCGGCCATGTTTTGATGACCAAACGGCAGCACGCCAAAGTCGTCCACCGTGACCCCGCGAAACGTGCACCACACGAGCAAGGCGATCACGGGCACGGTGCCGACCGCGATCGCTTGAATCAGACGCCGTGAAAACATGACGTTCGGACGCACGAAGACGCTGAGCATCAACCAAGGGATCAGGAACAGGTACGCGGGGCGGATGGCGATGACGATGGTGGTCAGGACGCCCATCGCGATGCAAATTCGCGGTGTCAAATCAGTTCGCCAGATTCGCAGCACACCGATTCCGATCAAAGCGGCCAGCGACATCGCGGGCGCATCCGTCGCGATCGTGTTGACGTGACCCCAGAATGTGCAGCCGATCGCGAAAACGCTGGCGGCGATGACAATCGTTCGCCGCGAAAAATTCCAGGCCGCCAGTTCGACCGCCAGAAAGCCGACCGCGATGGCTTGCAAGGCGATGTGAAGAATCACCAAGGCTTGATTCGTCCAAAAACCTTGATCTGCACTGGCGTTTACCAGCGTTTTCGCGAATTGCACGAGAGCCGGGTAGCCGGGCGTTCGGATTTGGGTGGCGATTCCTTCGGCGGATTCGAACGAGTACTCGGTGTAGCTGGGGGAGTCGGGAACCAAATGCGGAGCGAACCGATTGGTCATCCAACATGTCCCCATCAAGATGACGAAGGCGGCTAGTGATATCAGAGCGAAGTGTTTCATGCGATTTAGCTTAACCTGCCGGCGGATGAACGCGATGAGTCCTCATTGCCTGAGTCCGAGCCAGCATGGTCTGATTCGCCTGCGGGAGGACTCGCCCGCGAATCGGAATCACAACAAGTGCCGCATCTTCCAAATTCTTCGCGAACCCGGCACCCTTTCGCGTGACCGACGGTTCGACTCGCACTCCGCTTCCTGACGCACATCCACTCTCACTCGATCTCCCTTTCATGATTTCCGCGCTCAAGGAAGTTCTTCGCGTTGCGGTTCCGTTGATGGTCAGCACCGGCATGTTTTCGCTGGTGCTGTTTGTCGACCGAACGCTGCTGCTATGGCACGAGCCATCTCAGATGGGAGCAGCGATGGCGGCGGGAAATTTGTTCTGGGTTTGTGTTTGCGTTTTCGTCGGCATCGCGTCGATGACCAGTGCGATTGTCAGCCAATACATTGGGGCGGATCAACCCAAACGAGTCGGGCAATTGCTTTGGCAAGCGACTTGGTTCGCTCTCGCGACGCTTCCGTTTTTCATTTTGGTGGGCAGCTTTGGTGAGTCCTTGTTTCAATTCACGGACCAACCCGAGCATCTGATTCCGATGCAGGCGGCTTACTTTCGCATTTTGATGTGGGGTGGTGCCGGCGAAGTGTTGCAAACGGCGCTCTCGGGTTTTTACAGCGGCACGCACCGGACTCGCACGATCATGCTGGTTTCGTTGGCATCGGGCGTGTTGAACTTGGTGCTCGACGTGTTCCTGATCTTTGGAGTTGGCTCGCCCGATCCCGAGACCGGCTTGCGGTTCATGGAACTGGGCATCGCCGGCGCCGCCATCGCCAGCACGTTGTCGTTTTGGTTCAAAGCGGTTTGCTATGCCGTGTTGTTGATGAAGCCTGTCGAACGAGAGCGGTATGGAATCCTTCGCGGCATTCGTTTGAACCGTCGAATGATGAAGCGACTGATTTACTTCGGCTTGCCGGCGGGTTTGATGTACGTGA
>NZ_DDGH01000074.1:30975-38962 GCF_002337565.1 Rhodopirellula sp. UBA1907
CGGCGGGTTTGATGTACGTGACCGAAGCGGGCGGCTTCACCGTCATCGTTTTGCAAATCGGTCGACTTGGTGACGTTCCTCTGCAAGCCACCACGATGGCGATCAATTTCAACATGATTGCGTTCATCCCCTTGGTCGGCATGTCGATCGCCGCCTCGGTTTTGGTTGGTCAGCACTTAATTCGAACCGGCCCCGGTCCCGCGATTCGGTGTGTGATCGCGGCATTGATCGTTGGCTGGGCGTATTCGTTGGTCTGGGCGATCGCTTATGTGTTCGCACCTGGTGGCTTGATCGCGTTGTATTCGCTGTCGCCGACGGGTGTGGACAGCGAAGTCGCGTTTGAGATTGCGGAGAAATTGCTGGGCTTCGTCGCGATCTACGTGATTTTGGATGCGACTCAGCTGATTTTGGCGGGAGCCTTGCGCGGGGCGGGCGATACCTGGTTCGTGTTGTTGGCTGGGCTGGCGGTGTCGTTTGGGGCAGTGATTGTGGGTGCGGTGTGGCAACCTGTCGCGGCTCGTTATCAGGACCCGGATGGGCAGGCGACGGCATTAGTGGCGTTGGATTGGTGGTGGTGGGTGATTACGGGTTGGGTCTGCACCCTCGCAATCGTCATGGCCGGACGCTTTTTGCAGGGCAAATGGCAACGGATGCGGATGGTTTGATTCCACCACTACGGTTTTCCGAGACGCATTGCTAAACTGTTGGCCGCTCGGCACTTTTCGGCAATTCGACAACAGGAAACCATGCAGTGACTGCGGATATCTTCGGCGCACGCGAACAATTTGAAACCGGATCCGGCTCTGCAGCGATGTATCGCTTGGAGACGCTCCAGAAACGAGGCTTGGGGCAAATTGACCGCTTGCCGTTCTCGATCCGCGTGCTGTTGGAAGCCGTGCTGCGAAACTGCGACGGTTTCCAAATCAGTGAGGACGATGTCAAAAACCTCGCCGGTTGGGATGCGAAAGCGGTTGCCCCTCACGAGGTGCCCTTCAAACCTTACCGAGTTGTCTTGCAGGACTTCACGGGCGTTCCCGCCGTGGTCGATTTGGCCGCGATGCGTTCGGCCATGGAACGAATCGGTGGCGATCCGAACAAAATCAATCCGCTGATCCCAGTCGACTTGGTCATCGACCACTCCGTGCAAGTCGACTTCTTCGGCAGCGATGGTGCGTTGGTGCAAAACGTCGAGCGTGAATTCGAACGCAATAAAGAGCGTTACGAGTTCCTCCGCTGGGGCCAACAAGCGTTCGATAACTTCGGCGTGGTTCCACCCAATGTCGGGATCGTTCACCAAGTCAACTTGGAATACCTCGCTCGCGTTGTTGCGATGGGCAAAGACGAGCAAGGCCCCGTGGCGATGCCCGACACGCTGGTCGGCACCGACTCGCACACGACCATGATCAATGGTTTGGGTGTTTTGGGATGGGGCGTTGGTGGCATCGAAGCCGAAGCCAACATGCTCGGTCAACCGCTTTACATGTTGATGCCTGAAGTCATTGGTTTTGAACTGACGGGTGAATTGCCATCCGGTGCAACCGCGACGGACATGGTGTTGCGAGTCGTCGAGATCCTGCGTGCCGAAGGCGTGGTGGGCAAGTTTGTGGAGTTCTTCGGAACGGGCATGAACGCGATGAGCGTCGCTGACCGGGCCACGATCGCCAACATGGCGCCCGAGTACGGTGCCACGATGGGATTCTTCCCCGTCGACGACCTGACGCTGCACTACATGCGTCAAACCGGTCGCAGCAAAGAAAACGTCGAACTGGTCGAACGCTACTGCAAAGAACAAGGTTTGTTCCGTCTCGATGACGCACCGACACTGAACTACACCAAAATCGTGTCGCTCGATTTGTCGACGGTCGAACCCAGCATGGCTGGACCGAAACGTCCACAAGACCGTGTGCCATTGGCCACGATGAAGAAGGCGTTCAATGAATCGTTGACCGCTCCCGTCGGTGCCTCCGGATTCGGGTTGGCTCCTGAGGATCTGAAACGCACCGGACATGTTTCGAACAACGGTGCCAGCTCGGACATCACGCACGGCGCCGTCGTGATCGCAGCCATCACGTCTTGCACGAACACGTCCAACCCATCGGTGATGGTTGGTGCGGGATTGTTGGCCAAGAAGGCTGCGGAACGCGGTTTGACCGTGCCGGCTCACGTGAAAACGTCGCTGGCTCCTGGTTCGCGAGTCGTGACGGATTACTTGAACAAAGCCGGTTTGTCCGAGTCGCTCGACAAGCTCGGTTTCAACACCGTCGGCTATGGCTGCACGACCTGCATCGGTAACTCAGGACCTTTGCCAGAAGCCGTCGCCTCGGCCATCCAAGAAGGCGACTTGATCGCATCGGCCGTTCTGTCCGGCAACCGAAACTTCGAAGGTCGGGTCAATCCGCTGACAAAGGCCAACTACTTGGCCAGCCCACCGTTGGTCGTTGCTTACGCTTTGGCCGGAACGACTGACATCGACCTGAACACCGAACCGCTTGGCAAAGATGCAAGCGGCGAAGATGTGTTCCTGAAAGACGTTTGGCCATCGGCCGAAGAAATTCGCGAAACCATCGCGTCTTGCATGCAGCCCGAGATGTTCACCAACGAATACGAAGCCGCCGTGTCGGGCAACGACATGTGGAACGCCATCGAAGCGGCGGGTGGAGCGTTGTATCCGTGGGACGAAAAGAGCACCTACATTCACCACCCACCGTTCTTGGACAGCGTCACCGCGGAAGCCGTGCCGGACATTGCTCCGATCAAGGGTGCAAAGGTGTTGGCATTGCTTGGTGATTCGGTCACGACCGACCACATTTCACCCGCCGGTGCGATCGCGACCGACGGACCTGCCGGACGTTATCTGCAAGAAAACGGTGTGCCGATTCGCGAATTCAACTCGTTCGGTTCACGTCGCGGAAACGACCGCGTGATGGTTCGTGGCACGTTCGCCAACATTCGCATTCGCAACCAACTGGCACCCGGCACCGAAGGCGGTGTGACCCGTTACTTGCCAACCGGCGAAACGATGAGCATCTACGATGCATCGATGAAGTACCAAGCGGACGACGTGCCGTTGATCGTTCTGGCCGGCAAAGAATACGGGACCGGCAGTAGCCGTGACTGGGCCGCCAAGGGAACGATGATGTTGGGCGTCAAAGCGGTCATCTCGGCCAGCTTTGAACGCATCCACCGAAGCAACTTGGTCGGCATGGGCGTGTTGCCTTTGGAATTCGCCGAAGGCGGTTCGTGGCAGTCACTCGGTTTGACCGGTGAGGAAAGCTACGACATCGATGGCCTGTCCAACGACCTCGAGCCTCGTTCGTTGATCACCGTCGTCGCCACGGCGGACGACGGCACGAAGACCGAATTCCAGTGCCGCGTTCGCATCGATACTCCGGTCGAGCTGCAGTACTACCAAAACGGCGGGATTCTGCCGACGGTTCTGCGAAACCTTCGCGGTTGAGCTTGATTGACTAGCCAGTGATCCATCGCGCCCCGTTGCACCTGCTGTACCTCAACGTGCTCGTCATTGCGACGTGCGGGTTGATTTACGAGTTGTTGGCGGGGACGTTGGCAAGCTATCTGCTGGGTGATTCGGTCACCCAGTTTTCGCTCATCATCGGTGTCTATCTGTCCGCGTTGGGCTTTGGTGCCTGGTTGTCCCAGTACGTGACAACCAAGCTGGCTCGCGTGTTCATCGAAGTCGAATTGGCCCTCGCGTTGTTGGGCGGTTTTTCGACTCCGCTTCTGTTTCTCGCGTTCCCGATGATCGAGTGGTTTCAGTGGTTGCTCTTTGGCAGCGTGATCGTGATCGGAACGCTGGTGGGATTGGAGCTCCCGCTGCTGATGCGGATTCTCAAAGAACACCTCGAGTTTGAAGAACTCATCTCTCGAGTTCTCGCGTTTGACTATCTGGGAGCCCTGTTCGCTTCGCTGCTGTTTCCCATCTTTCTGGTCCCAAGACTGGGGCTCAATCGAACCGCGATCGTGTTCGGGTTGCTCAACGCATTGGTCGGATTGTGGGGGACGTATTTGCTGCGTCCATTGCTTGCGAAGAAGGGGCTGGACGGACTTCGAGGGCGTGCTTTTTTAGTCATTGGTTTGTTGATCGCTGGCTTCATCAAAGCTGACTCGATCACCAGCCTCGCAGAAGAGAACACGCTTGGCGGGCGAATCGTTTACGCCGACACCTCGCCGTATCAACGCATCGCGGTGACTCGCAACGAAAAAGGGTTTCAGCTTTATCTGAATGGGCACCTGCAGTTCAACAGTGTCGATGAATACCGTTACCACGAGGCACTCGTGCACCCAGTCATGTCCGTTTGCAAAGACGCTCGTCGAGTGTTGGTGCTTGGCGGCGGCGACGGATTGGCCGTTCGTGAGATCTTGCGATATGACCACGTCGATTCGGTCACGTTGGTGGACCTGGACCCCGCGATGACGCGTTTGGCGACCCAGTTCGAACCGCTTGCGGAACTGAATGGTCGATCGTTGGAAATGGACCGTGTCTCGCTGGTCCATCGAGACGCGTTCTTGTGGGTGGGCGAAGGCGACGAGCAGTTTGACGCCGTCGTGATCGACTTTCCCGATCCAGGCAACTATTCAATCGGAAAACTGTATTCTTCGCGGTTCTACTCGATGCTGCGTAAGCGGATGACTGATGAGGCTGGATTGGCGATCCAGTGCACTTCGCCGCTGGTGGCCCCGAAGTCCTACTGGTGCATCCTGCGGACGATGCAGGCGTCTGGGTTTGACGTCACGCCCTATCACGCACCGGTGCCAACGTTTGGCATCTGGGGGTTTGCTCTCGCCCGGCACGCCCAAGACCCGGAGCAGGCAGAAGGCCCAGAACAGGCAGAAGACCCTGAGTCCGGATCCAACTGGCAGCTGCCGCCTCAGTTGTCGGCAGAGATGACCGACCTGCGATACCTCACGCCGTCGACGATGGCCAGTCTGTTTGATCTGCCAGCGGATCAACAGCCGCGAGATGTCCCGCCGAATCGACTGAACGATCAAATCCTGGTGCGTTTGTACGACGAGGAATGGGGCCAAAACCAGTAGCGTCACCGTACCCGAATTCGCCCAGGATTCGGAGCATCACCGTAGCCGGATTCGCCAAGAATTCGGAGCCATCCTAGCGGGACGGCGCCACTTCCTATTGGCCGTGGGACGTCAGTCCCAGGTTCCCTCGGTACTGCCGTCACTCACAACGTCGGGCAAGCTCTACATCGCGTTGAGTTGCTGAGCCCGTGCCATCGCGTCTTCCGCGGCGGCGATGTACGCCTGGTTCTGCGTTCCCGCCCAAGCCCGTTGGTAGGTGACGCTCATCGCGGTGAAATTGAACGCGTCCTCGGGTTCCAACTCACAAGCCTTCTTGCCGTGGGCGATCGCTTCGTCGTGTTGGCCAGTTTTGGTGTACACGCGAGCGAGTGCCAGGTGTGCCAGCACGAAGGTCTCATCTTCTTCTACCAATGGGGTCAGGCCCGCGATGGCTTCTTCGTATTTTTCTTCGTCGATGAGTTTTTCGACTTCGTTGTATCGTTCGTAAAGTTCGTCGCTGGCCATGGGGAAACTAAATCAGAGGACAGAATGGATTGAAATTGGATCCGATTAGTCGCAGTCGATTTTCGATCCGCGAATCGGCATTTGAATTGGTCGAGAAGCTATTGCTTGGCGGCGATCAGATCGTCGAGTTCCTGCTTCAATTTTGGCAAGATCTCGTCGTAACCGAACGCGCCCAAAGCTTCCGGGCCACGCTTTAGATTGACTTTTGCGGGCCCGCACCACAACCCGAGGTCCGCATCGTCGGTTTCGCCGGGCCCGTTCACTCGGCATCCCATCACCGCGATGGTGATCGAATACTCTTGAGCGAACGTGGTCATCTCCTTGACCTTCGCGGCCAAATCGATGAACGCTTCGTTTTCGACTCGCGAACAGCTGGGGCAACTGATGATGTTCAGTTTCGAATCGTCGAACTTCACCACACTGCGTACCCGCCCCGCGTGAATGTCCTCGACGATCTGTTTGCCCGCGTCGATCTCTTCGGGTTTGCGAGGGTTCGGCAACGTCAGCGAAACTCGGACGGTGTCCCCGATGCCTTTGCCGATCAATTGCTCAAACGCGATTCGCGTCTTGATGATGCCATCCGGCGGCATCCCAGCCTCGGTGACGCCCAAGTGCAAAGCGACATCGGGGCGTTTTTCAGCGAACAGCGTGTTCACCTGAACGACCTTGGACGGATCGCTGTCCTTCAGCGAAACGACAAAGTTGTGAAAACCCAGCGAGTCGACCAATTCGCAGTGCTCAAGAGCCGATTCCAACATCGGGGTGATGGAATCGTCGTGGTCGTACTTCTCTTTCTTCGCCGGGTCGACGCTGCCGCAGTTCACACCGATTCGAACCGCGCACTCGTTGCTGGCGGCGATATCGATGAGGTAGCGAACCTTTTCCTGCCAGGTCAGCTCACGGGCGTGGTGATACAAGTGGCCGGGGTTGTATCGAATCTTGTCGACGTGCGGAGCGACTTTTTCCGCCAATCGAAAGTTCTCTTGCAAATCGACGGCGAGATTGGCTTGCGTTTGCTTGCGGATCTCGGCCAACGCCTCCGCGTCCTTGTCGCTGTCGACCGCAATCCGGACGACTCCGGCACCGCGAGCGTGCAGGGCTTCGGCTTGCTCGACCGTCGCGTCGATGTTTTGCGTTTTGGTCGCCGTCATGCTTTGAACAGCGATCGGGTGACCGTCGCCGATCGTGATCGATCCGATAGTGACCGGGCGAGTCGGGTTGCGGCGAATTTTCATGAACGAAAGCAATCAGTCGAGAAAAGTGTGGTCGTTGTTGGTTGTGGCTGCGTCTTGCGAGCGACCGATCGGTCGAATCGTCATCGCCGGCGAATCAAAGTTCCTGCGATCACTCCTGTCGGAACCGTGAGTTTTCAGACGAATCCGCGTCTGACAAGGCACCCTGCTGGAGAAAACCGCAATCGAGCGTGGCGAATCACTCGTTCAGTTCATCCAATTCGCGTTCATAGAGCTGGCGGATTTCATCCAGATCAGCATCGATCTCCGGCAATTTCGGGTCCATGTCACGCAGCGTGTCACGAACGATCGCTGCCACCGACGCATCGCGGTACCATTTTTTGTCGGCCGGAATCACGTGCCAAGGAGCGATTTTTGAATGGCATTTCTCCATCGCGTCTTCGTATGCCTCGCGGTAGTCGCCCCATTTGTCACGAGCGGCGTAATCGCCCGCGTTCAGCTTCCAGTGCTTGGTCGGGTCATCGAGACGCTTTTTGAATCGCTCGAGTTGTTCTCGCGGGCTGATGTGCAGGTAGAACTTCAAGATTCGAGTGCCACGTTGAGCCAGCAACTTTTCGAAGTTGTTGATGATCTCATAGCGTTCCTTCCAAACTGACTTCGGAACCAAATCTTCCACCCGCACGACCAAGACGTCTTCGTAGTGCGAACGGTTGAAGACAGAAACCTTGCCTGCCGCGGGCGTCGCCTTGTGGATTCGCCATAGGAAGTCATGAGCACGTTCTTCCGACGACGGAACCTTGAACGGATAAGTCCGGCAGCCCTGCGGATTCATCTGGCCCAGCACCTTGCGGATCAAGCCATCTTTGCCGGCCGCGTCGGGAGCCTGCAGAACGATCAGCAGAGATTGCTTGCCTTCCGTGTACATCCGGTACTGTAAATCGCGAATTTCGATGTTCGCTTGGTGCGTGAACGCTCGACCATGAGCCTTGCCTTCGAACGGTCCTGAACACTCCGTGTCGATCTTTTTCAGCGACACCTTGTCACTCGAGAAAGGCAAACGATGGGCGTCGACGAAGTCAAACTTCGGGGCGAGATCCCAATGCGTTTCGTTGGTTGAATCTTCGTCCGTGCTCATGCTGTTCCTGTGGTGGAATGGAGTGGCTTCTCGTTGTTCTTGTTGATTCGGGACCTCGAAAACTTCACCCTCCCTCAGGGAGGGTCGAGCGAAGCGAGGG
>NZ_DDGH01000074.1:39108-47466 GCF_002337565.1 Rhodopirellula sp. UBA1907
GGAGGGTCGAGCGAAGCGAGGGGAGGGCCGAGCATGAACTCATGCATCCAACTCCCCCAGCCCAGCGCGAGATCCGTCATCAAAATCGTCAGTCCATTTCACGGATCACGACATCATCGAACTCGTTCAAGTCGTCGAACGATCCCAACCCGACACGTCCCGCCCCGAAGGTCTTGTCGACGACGCTCATGTGAGGCGTTTCCATGTCGTCAAAGTAGATTTCAATCTTTCCGCTTTCGACATCCCGGCGAAGCATCACGTTGTGCCAGTCGTTGTCCCATGGAGTCAACTTTTCGTTGGTTGTCAAAGCCAATCGGGGAGCGTCATTGACGATCATGATTTGGCCGCTGTGCGGATCGGGCTTGGCACCCAAATGGACGTAGTAGAAGTGCGCGGAATCTTGGTATCCAAAGAACACGCAACAATCTCGGTGGTTGCCGGTGTCCAGCGTGCTGCGAACACGAAATTGAATTTCAAAGCTACCGACCTCTAGATCTTTCACCAACGCCACATGGCCTGGGCTTCGGGTTGGTGGTGTGTACTCGGATTTGCGTTCGGTGATCTCGATCGACCCGTTCTTGGATTCTCCCGATGGAGTGTTCAGCTTCCAAGTCTTCGGATCGAGGTATTCCCATTTGTCGTCGCCGTTCTCAAAGTCGTCTTGGAAAACGACTTTTGCTGGCCGAGCGTCTTCGGCAGACACCAGCGGGGAGTAGGCGGAGAGAGTGGATGCCGCCAAAGCGGCCGACAAAACGTTCGCAAAAAGAGGTCGCATGGTGTTCGTGATCAGGTGGGGACGTGGTGGGAATGCGGCGGCTCGTCAAATTCAACGAATTGGCGAATCGACGTGGAAAGAACCAGTGTAGTGCAACGAAACAGCCTGCGGCAGAGTTCGCGGGACCGCTTCCTGGAATGGATTTCTGCTGGTTGGGGTTCCAATTGAGGCGACTGAGTCGGTTGCGACATCCGGCGGGGTTCCGAACCTTAAAAAAGTTCCTCGTGTCAGGCTGTCAGAGGCCAGAAAGGGTTGCAGCGGAAAGCGGAATGAAGCACAATCCCGCCTGACCGAAACACGTCACGCGGCGGCAACGTCCCGCGGGCACGTTTCCACCAGGAGCGGTGGCTGAGTGGTCGAAAGCGCCGGTTTGCTAAATCGGTGAACCGGGAAACTGGTTCCGCAGGTTCGAATCCTGTCCGCTCCGCTTGAACTCGGTCGGCCAGTTTGCTTCTGCAATTGGCAGGTTTCTTTCTCTGACATTCGTTCTCGAATGTTGGTGAATTTTGCTTCACCGTTTCGGTCTAGTTCAAACCGGCGATTCGTCGTCGGTCGAGAGTGTAGCTCAGTTGGCAGAGCATTCGACTTTTAATCGAATGGTCCTGGGTTCGAGTCCCAGCACTCTCACTTCTTTTTCTTTGGCCCCAGCGTGGGCGAGCGGCCCCAGAGCAATTGTCGCGTCGCAATCACCGCAACAAGAACACCGGTTGGTCGACCAACGAGCTCGCATGGGGCGTTGATCGGGATGGCACCGGACCAATCGCGAGAGTGAATCCCAAGCCGGAATTGGGCGGCGCTACGGATCGATGCGATCTGCGTGGACTACCACTCGCTTTAGCAGCACGCTCACTTGGCGACCTTCGCCATCTGCATGCAAAATGAACCTCAGGTCATCCGCCAGGATCGGATGGTTGCCGACTTCGAGTTTGCCAAGAACGCGTGCGACTTCCTGTCCTGCCTCTTGAATGAGCACGTACAACATTTCTTGCCGACGAGCCACGCGAAGAAGCTGGACATTCGAAGCGGGGTGGTTGACCAGTTCGGTGTAATCAAACTCTCCAGTCTCAGAAACCTGGCGAAGCTGCACCTCGCCTGTCTTCCGGTTGCTGGGCGAGATCGCGAACTTTGCATGAATTGACGTCTTCTTCGGATCGCGAAACTCGGTCTCGAGGAAGACAACACTTTCGCCTCTCCCAGCTGGCGGATCCAATCTCTTCACGTCGATCTCTGCCGCCACATCGAAATCACCATGCAGTGCGAATGGAAGCGTCAGCCCATGGCCCGTCCACGTATCCGATCCCGGTGCGGTGATGAGCAAACCTTCCTCGGTCGCTTGAAGCGATGAGGCTTGGCCGATTGTTTGGATCGATTGCTGCACTTCCTGATCCGAATAGTCCAGCGTTCTCGATTGCGCCAAAGCATCGCGTGATTGTCGAAGTTGTGCGACCGAAAGTGAGGGCATGACTGCGGGCCCTGAAAGTCGATCCGCGCGAACGGTCAGAGATTTCCAAATCGCTTTGGCGTGACCATTCTTGGTGGTCTCGACCACCAATCGTACTTTTGCCGAACCGGTGGTCTTCTTCGAAACGGTTTCGTTGTACAGATATTGAAACTGCGTCGAATCGTGGGCTGCAAACAAATAGTGGATCTGATCGCCGCGTCGAATCAAACGTAGCTTGCCCGAAGTCGCTGCTTCGCTCGTCCGGAATGGAAAGTGAAATGTTCGCTCTCCTTCTCGAATCGTGAAAATCGCCGACTGGACAATCTGTTCTCCGATCTCTTTCTTTGCGTATCGAGTGAACTTTCGGTACAGAACGCAATCCGTTGATCGCTCCGGCAGGGAAACCTTGAGGTGCACGTTTGCATCGCCACCCTCTTCAACCGCCGCTTCGAAACCAGCAAACTCGGCGATCAGGTCAAAGTCACCTTCCGTTTCCAAATTGGGTGAGATTCCATATTGAACGTGCTTCCCGCCGGGATGCTCGCAATGGATTCCCTCGTCCACCTGTGAGAAGTGCTGGGTCCAGTCGTTCCCTGTCATAAAGAAGCTGTCCAGAGGAAGTCCCTCTGAAAACTCGTGGTGGAAAACGTTCATACGCTCAGTTCCTTGAACCAATCGTTCCACCGTGTCATCCGCGAGCTCCTGCTGATCAGCTGCTGGCAATTGCTTCGGCCAGTCTCCGCTTAATACGACGTTGCGAACGAGGGCGGTCGTTTGATCACAAAAGTGAAACAGGCCGAACTGGTGAGTCTTTTCTGGATCGATGGAAGCGTGGAAGACACTTTCACCGTTCAGATGCAATTCAATAATTTCACCAGACCGAATTACCGTTGCTCGATTCCACTGATCGTCTCGAAGCAAACCTGCTGCGTTTTGGTTGACGGAACTGAACCGCAATTGGCCGACCTTCGGATGCCAAGCACCTCGATCGGAGTCCAGCATCATGACTTCTCGGCCGATGGCCGGATGAACGGCATGACTGCCTCGCCGATAAAAGAACTCGTAGGAGATCGTTTCTCGATCACCCAGTGGTCGGCCGTACTGCAGCAAGCTTTCTTGGAAGGAACCTTGAATCAAACCATGCTGGGCTCCTTTCAAAATCGGTGATCCACTGGACTCATTGCCGTTTGGATCGACAGACGATTGCAATTGCCAATCACGATCTTTGCCGACTGCTTCACCGAAGAAACTGCTCCATCCAAGCATGCGTTCGTCAGCCAACAAATCAACCGACGCTGGAATGCTGGGATTGCCGGTGATCCTCAGATCACGAACCCATCCATGCGTGTACCATTGACTGAAAATGGTGACCCAAGGATCAGCCATTGAAACCCGTTTGCGACAAACACTCCGGCCGTTGATGAACGTTTCGCAGAAGCCGTTCCGGACGACCAAGCGAACTCGCATGGAGGAGTCCGCATTGTCGAGCGGGCGAGCAAGCGAAATCGTCGGATCGTCCCCTGCGAAATGACCGCTGAGTATCGAGAGATGATCGTATGCAGGTCCGGCCCAATGCCCTCCGTATCCAAGACGGGTCTCGCAATAGTTGAAACCGCTCACAATGGCCTCGGCTTCGAAATCCCCAACCAGAGGAACATCGAAGTACAAGAAGTCGCGGTCGTGCCCACCGGTCTTTTCAAAGTGGCCGCGTTTAAAGGCCCATTGAGCGGCGGGGTAACTTTCCGCTTCCGTCACGGCTGTTGACCGGAAGCTCGCATGCCACCGTTGAGGAACGAAGACCTCTCCGACCTGGGCATCTGGACCCCAGACGGCGTGATTTCGAAATTGCCGCCAATGCAGAGAATAGTAAGCAGCAAAAGCACGTCGCTTCCACCTTTCTGGAAGAACCGACCCACCCTCACGCCCCAGTTCGTAGTAGCGAAACAAAATCGCCAAGCAGGATTCATGCAGTGCTGGCAAACGCTCCGCCTTCGCGATCAGTTCCAACGTGGGACCGATGAGCGACTCAACCCGATCGCGGTCGCAGACCAATGGCTCCAGTTCACCGAGCAACCGGACGGCCTCGTCGCTGTCTTCCCGTGAGATGGCGACCAAAGCCTGAGCGATCATCGCGTGAGCCAGATCAGCGTCTCTCTCACCGAGACGCTGCGCGACAGACGCCTCGACCTCGTCCAGTCTGTCCAACTGAGTCGCGGCATCAACGAGCAGAGAGACTGGCACGACCGATCGAGTTCCGATCGGTGAGAATTGCACATGGGTCGAGCCAGGCTGGCTGCCGCGTTCGCCAGCCAGCATCGCAGCATCTACCAAAACGCTGTCACACCGAATCACGTTCGTGCCGGTAGGGAAGACATATCCCTGCAGAAAACGGTACTGTTCTAGTTCGGAACGATCGCCCCATTGCCGAAACATTCCAGCGGTGCTTTGCAGGTTGCGCTCGCCAAAGATGACGTGCAATGCCTGCTCGTCGGCCCGGAAGTCACTCATGGCAACTCCGTGCAGACCAAACACTCCCACCAAGAAAATCACAACCCTGGGAAACGAGACCCTGAGAAATGATTGGCTCGGTGACCGGAAAGCGTTTCGGCAAATGCACTCATTCATAATCCCACTTCATGATCCAGGGGTCGTCGTACTTCTTCTGCAGCTTCTTCAGCTTGGCTTGGTACGCCTCCAGGACATCCGTGTGGCTGCTGCTGGTAGCCAGGTTCATGGACTCGTTCGGGTCGGCCTCGATATCAAACAGTTCAAACTCGGGACGATGGATGTACTTGCCGACAGTTTGCTGACCGTACGGTGCGTCCAAGCCCTTGGCCAATTGAGCCTGCCATGAACTGGCCGCCCACAGATCGCTGGCGAAGGGGTAGTCCAACGCATGGGCGATGTTCCAGATCAGTTTGTACTTGCCGTCGCGGATGACCCGCATTGGGTAGTACATCTGAATTTCATGGAACGTATGCGAAGCAAAGATTTCTTCGTGATGTGGCGTGTCCGGATCCGCCAACACGTCCATCCAGCTTCGGCCGTGGTAGTGATCCAGTGGCTTGTTGCCATTGTGGTTGTCCATCGGGGAAGCTCCTAATTCGTTGCGAAGCTTCTTGGCAGGAACCAAATTTTTCGGCGCGTTGGTCTTTCGGTCCAATCCACCGGCGAAATCCAGGATCGTCGGTGTGATGTCGATGTGACTGATCATCGAATCGCTTTCGACACCGCGTTTCTCTTGATACGGATCGCGAACAACCATGGGGACTCGCAGGCCACCTTCGTACACGGTCGTCTTGCCGCCGGCGAACGCCATCCCGTGATCACTGGTGAACACGATCATGGTTTTGTCGTAGAGGTCGGCTTCTTTGAGGATCTCAATCAGTCTCGCGACACCCTGGTCGATTCGGGCACATGATTGGTAGTACTGCGCCAGCTCGGCTCGTGTTTCAGGGGTGTCAGTCAAGAACGGTGGAATGACCACGTCGGCCGGATCGAAGAAGACCTCTTCGACGCCGGGATACGAACCACGCCGAGGCTTGTTGCCGAACAAGTCGGGTTTCAGCTCCAGGTCCGACGTTTTGTCAACGCCGCCGCCGCGGTGTGGGTCGGATGTTGCGAAGTACAGGAAGAACGGACGGTCGTCTTCTTGGTCCGTCAGAAAATCCTTCGCGGTTTCTGCCATCTGGACGGCGCTACGCGAATTGGCTTTCAGGTACGTTTCGTAGTGGTAAACCGATTCGGGCGCGACGTGGTATTTGCCAATGTGTCCGGTGCGGTAGCCGGTGTTTGCCATCACACGCGGCAAAGCCAAACCGGCGACGTCGTTGAATGAAGCAAACTTGTGATAATGATGTTGATGTCCAAACTGTCCGTTACGATGGTTGTGCAAACCACTCATCACCACACTTCGGCTGGCACTGCACGATGCTGTGGTGGCAAACGCGTTTCGAAACACCATGCCATCGGCGGCAACGGAATCGATCGCGGGAGTCACCGCCGCTTCGTCGCCATAACAACCCAACGTTGGGCTTTCATCGTCCGTGATAATGAACAAGACATTTCGTTCTGCTGCGTGCAACGACGTCGATGCGAACAGGCAAGTTGATGCGAACAGGCAAACAGCGGCGATCGCTGCTGCGAACGTGCAACGGCCTGCTTCGGTCCAAAGAGTTTTCATGTGGAAAAAGTGGTTGGGTGGGAATGAGGTGGGGAAGGGGGGCGCGAATCAATTCGCGAGGGCACCACTATACCTGATCGCCCTGGCCTTTTTGTGGATTTCGCATGCAGAAGCGATCGTGCGGGCCGAGGAGGATTCGCGGACAACGCCCGGCGAAACGCGAGATGCCGGCAAGTTGATCGATCGAGTCACCGCCTTCATTCCCTTGCCTGCCGCAGCCGATCCAATCGCATTGCCGAGCACAGATTCTGCTGATACGCCTTTGGTTTTGACCCCCGATATCGCCGCCCGGTCGGATTCTCCCAACGCGGCGGACGAAATTTGGTCGGCGTACATCGAGCTTTGGAAGGCCCACCACGCTGATCCAAGCCAGCCCGAGCTTCGCACCCTGTTTGGTTTGCCAGCCGATGCCGACGTGTTGATCACTCAGCGTCGCGGGCGGGTGGCGCCCAGCGAACTGCAATGGCGGCCTGGTTCATTTCGAGTTTGGCAATCCGATCACTTCGAAATTCTCAGCCAAGCCGACGACGTCGAATCCCGCCGCGTCGCCGAGTCACTCGAGCGAGAGTACTGGGTTTGGACCCAAGTCTTCTTTCCGATCTGGGCAGGTCGCGACCAAGTCGCGTTGATCACGAACGATTGGGACCGGCAGTCGACTACGGCCGATGCTCATCTGCGATCACTCTCTTCACCGGCTCGACTCAAGCACGGACAACGGCACCGAGTCGTCTTGCTACCGGATGCGGAACGTTACCGAGCCACCGTCGCGTCGGCGTTTCGAAACACGGACTCCAAAGCCGTCGCGGCCTCGACCGGTTTCTACAGCGACACGTTGCGACTTTCGTTCTTCTTTCCACAGCAAGATCTTTCGAGTTTGCACCACGAAGTCTGCCATCAACTATTCACCGAAGCATCCGCGAACGCGTCCCGACGCCGCCCGACTCGCGGCCAAGTGTTCGCGACGGCGACGACCAATGACTTCTGGTTGATCGAAGGTATCGCGGGATACTTCGAATCGTTGCGGTACGAACAATCGTTGGCCTATGTCGGTGGTTGGGAATCGCCGAGATTGCAATTGGCTCGCTATCAAGCCTTGATCGGTGGCGTTCCGATTGAGTCGCTGGAGGACCTGCAAGGTTCACGCGACGAAATGCAATCCAAACCCGATCTGGCTCGCTGGTACTCTCAGGCCAGCCTGCGGACGCACTTCTTGATGGACTCGGCTGTCCCAGCTGTACGCCGAGAGTTGATCAAGCAATTGGCAGATCTCTATTCACCATCGAAGAAACCGGCCGAGGTTGATCCACCGGACTCGATCGTGGAAATCAACCCGGCGGAAATCCTGCGTTCGCTCCGCGTCGACGACGCTCACATCAGCCTGAATCCGATCAAGGGCGATCTGGCAACGCTTTGTTTGGCTGGTTGCGAAGTCACAGGCGAAGGGCTGTCCAAGCAAAAGCCGATCAGTGGTCTGACATGGTGTGATCTTTCTCGATTGCCAATCACCGACGCCGATGTTCAGCAATTGGTCGCGGATACTAGCCTAATGGATCAACTCAGCTTGGAAGCCACCGGCGTCACCAACCAAATCGCGTCTCTGTTTCGTGGCGCAACGCAATTGCGCGAGCTCGACCTAAGCTACACCGCGGTCGACGATTCGGTGGTCCAGTCCATCCCGCCGTCGGTGTCAACGTTGTGGCTGACCGGCACGCAATTGACGGACGCATCCATCGACGGGTTGTTGAAGCTGCCTCGATTGCAGACCCTCGATGTTCAGCGAACGAAGATGACCGACCAAGGATTGCAGCGGTTCAAGCGGTCTCGACCGGAATGCCAGCTGAACCCGTTGAACATTCCCGAATGATTGAGTGAGGCGATCGGGGTTGGGGGCGCCATGTGAGACATGGTCTACGGGGAATCTATGTTGGATGAGGCGGAGGCACACTGAATTAGCCGATT
>NZ_DDGH01000074.1:47654-56488 GCF_002337565.1 Rhodopirellula sp. UBA1907
GTGGGAACCGTGGCTAACGCCAATCGGCTGATTCGGATACAGAAACCGTGGCTAACGCCAAAACGGCTGATGTGATTAAGAATCGCGGCTAGCGCGACGCTATCCAACTAAAACGGCAAACTTGATAGTGCAACGTCGGTCGCTCGACCGTTGGTTGGATCGCGGAACGAAAGCTTTGCCGCGACCAGACGCAACGCGGACTCGTCTTCCGCGTTTCCGTACAGCGGATCGCCGACGATCGGATGTCCGCGATGAGCCGACTGGATTCGCAATTGATGCATTCGTCCGGTGATCGGCCGCAACTCAATGCGTGATGTGTCGCTCGCCGAGTCGTATTCCAGGAAGCTCACCTTCGTCTCCGCATCACGTCCATCGCTGGTATCAGGACCGACGATTTCCACGCGAGCTTCATCGGGCAGTTTTGCGATCGTGTCCTTCCATGGCTCTTGCTTGCAAGCTTCCAGGGCATTTCCTTGGACCATCGCGATGTACTTCTTTTGCACGTGACGCAATCGAAATTGCTCGCTCAGCAGGCGCGCCGCCTTCTTGCGAAGTGCGATCAGCACCAATCCTGACACGGGGCGATCGAGCCGATGGACCGCGGTGAGGTAGCTGACCGGATTCCCTGCCTGAGCGAATTGTTCGCGCAGGCACGACTCAAGGCTGTCTGTTCCCTTGGGTGAAGTGGTCGGAAGTCCGACCGGTTTGTTGACGACGACGCAGGCATGGCACTGCCAAAGAATTTCAATCATCGCAGGATCTTGATCATCGATCAGAGTTGACGCAATGCCAAGCGTCCCGACCAACCCAGCTTTTCACGCAAGGTCCGATAATCATTTTGCCCCGGAACCCGAAGCATTTCGAACGATACCGGAGCACGGTGCACGCGGACTCGATCACCCGATTTCAGTTGGCCCAAAATCCGTCCGTCAACGACGATGCTGGTCGATTCGTTGGGTTCGGTCACCGCCAATTCCAATCGCGTGTCGGCTGAATCCACCAAAGGGCGATACGTCAGTGTGTGTGGACTGATTGGCGAGATCACGATCGCCTGCAGTTGTCGCCTGAGGATGGGGCCGCCCGCTGACAAGTTGTGCGCGGTCGAGCCCACCGGGGTCGCGACGATCAAACCATCGCATCGATACTGAGTCGCCAGTTCACCGTCGGCGTACAAGTCAATGTCGAGGATCGCAAATGGAGGGCCGTTCAGGATCGCGGCTTCGTTGAGTGCCATGGATTGTGCGATCACTTCGTCGTCACGAATCAGCTGCACTTCCAACATCAGGTGGCGGATGATCGAGAAATCGCCCTGGCAGACTTTGGGCCAAGCGTCCAAGAAATCCTCGGGCGAGAGAGCGGCCAGGAATCCCAACCGGCCGCAATTGATTCCCAGCACCGGTGTTTGGTTTTCGCCCATCTGGCGTGCGGATTGCAAAATCGACCCGTCGCCGCCGATGACGATCACCAAGTCAATTTCTTTGTCCGTGAAGTCGTAGGTGAACTCAAAGTCCGCCGCAATCAATTCGGCGTGCGACTGGATCGTCGGGCGAAGACGTTTCCACGCGGAGGACACGTTGAGTTTGTCAGGGGCACCCAGCACCACGATTTGTGGCGGACGCCCACATCCGCACCAATCGAGTTTCTCTCCGCTTGAGGATGCCATCAAACACCAACCTGTGATCCGACCTCGGAAGCAGCTTCGCGACACACTTCGGCAATCTTTTGAGCCGACAACGTTGATTGATCCAGCAACTGCGATCGATCACCGTGCAACACGAACTCATCCGGCAATGCCAACCGGTGGACGGCTCGCGTGTCCAACCGCTGGTCGACGGCTGATTCCAAGAACGCCGATCCAAAGCCGCCGACGCGAGTGCCTTCTTCGAGCGTCACGACAAAGCGTCCCTCGCTAAGCGTCTTGTGAACCATCTCCGCATCGATTGGTTTGACGAAGCGAGCGTTGACGACACCAATTTCCAGTTCGCCTTCAAGTTGCTCCGCGGCCGCGATGGCTTGTTCCAGCATCGCTCCGTAAGCCACGATCGTGCCGTCGGATCCTTCGCGAATCCATTCGGCTTTGCCGATTTCGATCGGTGCGGGTGTGTGGGTCGCTTCGAGAGCGGATGCTTTTGGATAGCGGATGCCAGACGGATGATCGAGCGTCAAAGCCTTGTCGAGCATCAGGGGCAATTCTTCGGCGTAGCCCGGTGCCATCAAAACGAGATTCGGGAACAAACGCATGTAGCCGATGTCGTACACACCGTGGTGAGTCGGCCCGTCCGGTGCGGTCAGTCCGGCGCGGTCCATCATGAAGACAACCGGCAAATCTTGCAGAGCGACTTCTTGGAAGATCTGATCGTAGCTTCGTTGCAGGAACGTGCTGTAGATATCAACGATCGGACGCATGCCGGTTTTGCATTGCCCAGCGGCGAAAGCGACGGCGTGCGATTCGCAAATTCCAACGTCGAAGAATCGCTCGGGGAACTGCTCTCGGACCGGCTCCAGCTTGTTGCCTTGGCACATCGCGGCGGTGATCACGGTCACTCGCGAATCACGCTTCATCGCTTCGCCGATCGCATCGCGAGCGTGAGTCGTGTACGGCGGGCGACCATCGCTGCCACGTGTGACGGGCGTGCCACCTCGATCTTCAAACGCCGGCGGCGTGTGGAAGAAGACGGGATCTTCCGCGGCAGGTTTATAGCCGTGCCCCTTTTCCGTCACCACGTGCAGCAAGACCGGGCCGGGGGTTTCTTTGCATAGACGCAGGTACTTTTGCATCAACGGGATGTCGTGACCATCGATGGGGCCGATGTAACGAATGCCGAGTTCCTCAAACAGCATTCCGCCCAGTAGCCCAGCTTTGACGCCTTCTTTCATCTGAGCCAGCAAGCGTTCGGCTGGGTCACCAAACATCGGCACACGGTCGAGCAACTTGGTGACTTCGTGTTTCAGACCCGTGTAGAACGGATTGCCGCGAAGACGGTCCAGGTACTGAGCAACCGAACCGGTGCGATGGCAGATCGACATTTTGTTGTCGTTCAAAACAATCGTCAGATCGTCGCCAAGTTCGCCAGCGTTGTTGAGTGCTTCAAAGACGACTCCGCAGGGGAACGCACCATCGCCGATGACCGCGACCGTTCGTCGGTCTTTTTGGTCCATCAAGATGTCGCCGCTGCGCAGACCAACTGCAGTACTGACGCTGCAGCCCGCATGGCCGGTCATGAACAAGTCATAAACGCTCTCGTGCGGGTTTGGGTAACCCATCAATCCGCCGGCGGTGCGGATCGTTTCGAAACGGTCGTAGCGGCCGGTGACCAATTTGTGCGGGTAAACCTGGTGACCGGTGTCCCAGATCAATCGATCGGTTCGAAAATCGAACTCGCTGTGCAATGCCAAGCAGAGTTCCACCACGCCCAAGTTGGACGCGAAGTGGGCCGTCCGGGTCGCGAGCAAGTTGCATAGCACGTCGCGAATTTCGACGGCGGCGTTGCTCAGTTCGGTGCTGGACCAGTTGGCCAGTGGCGTTGCATCCTGCAGGCCAGCCAACAAAGGGTGTTTGTGATCAGTCAATTCGTACGCTCCAAGACAAAGTCCGCCAGTTTTCTTAACCGTTGAGCAGATGATCCGAACAACTGCAACGATTCGTGCGCCATGTGTATGGTGCTTTCCGCGTGGGCTCTCGCCCGATCCAGCCCCATCAATCCCGGGTAAGTCAGCTTGCCACGGCCATCGTCTTTGCCCGTTCGTTTACCAAGTTGCTCATCCGTGGACGTGCAATCAAGTAAATCATCCGTGATTTGAAACGCGAGTCCAAACGCTTTAGCGTAATCGGTCAAGGCCGAAACAGCATTGGTATCCGCTCCGGCGGAAATTGCGCCCATCGCCGCACAGGCCGTAAACAGGGCCCCCGTTTTGCGATGGTGGATTGCTTCGAGGTGTTTGAGGGCGGCAACCGCCCCCCCGAAGTCCTCCACGGTGTACTTCTCAGCGTCCAAGTCGTCGGCTTGGCCCCCGACCAAGCCAGCCGGACCCGCCGCGGTCGCCAAAGTACCGATCAGGGCTGCCGATTTGGTCGTGTCGGAAGTGCTTTGGTGCAAGTGTGCAAATGCCATCGATTGCAGAGCATCACCAGCCAAAATCGCGGTCGCTTCGTCAAATTCGATGTGCGTCGTCGGCCGACCGCGACGCAAATCGTCGTCATCCATCGCGGGCAAGTCATCGTGAATCAGCGAATACGCATGGATCATCTCGGCCGCAACGGCCGAAGGCATCGCCGATTCCATGTCGCCGCCGCAGGCCTCCGCGGCCATGATCGTAAGCATCGGGCGGAGCCGTTTGCCGGGAGCCAGCACCGCGTATCGGATCGCCGCGGCAAGACGCTCGGGAACACCCGGGCGGTCTTCGCAGGCAGCTTGCAGGGCCGCTTCCACCGCTGGTCGGCGAGCGTCCATGTAGTCTTTCAGTGATTCATTGGGATCAACCGCTGGTTCACGACGATCGCCCGATGCTTGCACGCTCACTCATCGTCCTCCGCTGAATCCAATGCTGTGTCACCTGCCGAACGATCCGGCGCAACCGCTCCACGGCGTTTGCCTCGTGAAGCCTGCTTCTGAACCAACGACTCACCACCGGACATGTTCTCAAGCGGCTCCGTCACGGGGCGTCCTTCGGCGTCGACGCCGGCCAGCACCGAGATCTTGCGTTCGGCGACGTCCAGCAACTGATAGCACTGTCGCATCTTTGCCACCGCGACCTCGTACTGCTTCAGCGAATCGTCCAGCGTCAATGCACCGGATTCGAGCTTCCGAACGATCGTCTCCACATCGCCCAGCGTCGTCTCAAAATCAGCCAATTCTGCTGCCGTTTGTTCGCCGTCGCCGGCCTCTTCAGCAGAGGGGTTCCGTTTCTTCTTAGCCAAAACTGTCTTTTTCTGGATTGGGTGAGGATGGTCTGTGTGAATTTTTGACCAGCAATTGTTTGTGATCTATTGTTCCGAAGAAGTGGTGGGAATGGACTATAGCAGACAGTCCATCACACCCATCAGGCCATGCCTGTCCCGATTTGCCCCGGAAATGAATCTCCAGCCAAATGGCTCGAAACAACCGTAAACGAAAGCGACGTCTTTCTTCACCTGCACCGCAACGGCGGCCGCAGGTGGAGCAATCCACTGCTGGCAATATCGAAGGGACCGAAAATCCATGTGATCAGGTCCCTGAATCGGCTTCCATGTCCATCAACGAAACCAATCCCAACGATCTGAACGACTCGCCCACGGCGGATTCCCTTGCGAATGCTGCTGCCAACGGCGACGCTTCTGCTGCGGCAGCTGTTCCAAACGGCTCCGCGATCACTCGCGCCGACTTGGCCGAAGTCGTCTCCGGTGCAGCTCATCCCATCGACGAACGCCTGCAGCAGATCCTTTCGCTGCTCGGCGAATTCGAAGGCCGCCTGACATCTCGTCTGGACGAGTTCGCGCTCATCCCGCTGACTCCTGACGAACCCGGACAATCAGCAGATTCGACAAACTCCGCGGACGAATTCGACCAGCCCGCCGACACCTGTGCGGTCTCGTGGCAGCCACCTGTTCCCTCCGAAAGCACGGACGACTCAGCCGAAGAGGACTACGCCGGCGGCCAGTACGCCGATGATCGGTTCACGGAAGGCAAGTACGGCCAAGGCGACTACTGCGACCTGCTTTCGTCCGAAGTGCAGATTTCGCCAGAAGTGCAGCGTTTGGAGGAGGAGCTCCAAGCCGAGCGAATGCGTTCGCATGAACTGCAAACCCAAAACGATCAGCTCGCGGCACAACTCGCGTCGAACGATGTCAAACGCACCGTGTCTGACACGCAGGGCTGCGACGAATCGATGTCCTGGGAAGAACGCAAGGCACGCATCCTGGAACAGATGGAGAATGATGACTTCAACGCGGAGTCGTTCCTCGAGTCTCTGTCTCAACCCGCACAAGAAATCGCGGCGTCGATCGATCCTGAATGGACCAGCAATCCAGTCGCCTTCATTGACGATTTGGTTGACCGGCTGTCTACCGCCGAGCAGACGATCTCCGAACGGAACGCGGAGATCCACGAACTACAGATTCTGCTGCAGAACCGCGCGGACACTCGCAATGACCAGGTCGCGTTTGGTGCCGCTGCCATCGCCGGAATGGTCGACTGTGACGAATTGGTGATCGAAGAGCGCGAACGCCTGGCGCAATTGAAATCCGAATGGGAAGACAAATTCCGAAGCGCTGAAATCGAAGTCTCGCTCGAACGAGCCAAACTTTCGCGAGAGCGACAGGAACTGGCCCGTCGCGCAGAGGAACTGGAAGAACAAATCGACCAGTTGCAGCGTGAAAAAAGAGATGCCCGCAACTACCCCAAAGCCGGCCGCCGATGGCTGGCCGAATTGGGATTGCAATCCGAGGGCGAATGATGCGTCCGCCTCGCTGGTTCAGCGTTTCGTGAACCAGAGACGATCAATCGCATTCCTCGTGGCGGCTACAAATTTCGTGGGGCAGAGCAACGGCTTCTGTCAGCCGAACGCTCCACCAGCCATCAAAGATTATTTCTTGCGGTGACGAATCTTGGCTCGCATCCGTCGTTTCTTGCGGCCTACCTTGCGTCGTCCCTTGCCAGATTTCTTGGTACCCACCTAGATCGCTCTCCTGGAAAAATGTTCGTGTTTTGCGTGCATGGCCAGGTTTCGCGTCTTGGCACCGCCAATCATTGGCGTTCCAAACTGGGGCGAATCTAAACACCGGCCGGATCGAATCGCGTAGCCTAGCAGAACGCCAGCGACCGACAAGGCGAGTTTTCACTCAGGACGCCGAGGAATCTGGCCATGGCAGCTCGATTTCGCCGCCTCGCCATGCCGCCAGAAAATCAGGCAAGCTGGGCAACACCCCGCGAGCCGTGACGATGTCGTCGGCTGTCATCCAGTGAACCTCCGCCACCTCATCGGGATTGGGCACCGGATCGATGTGGTCTGGAAATTCCGCCACCCACCACGCCAGTCGCGTTCCCCATGGTGTGACACTTCGCCAACACAGCCGAGTCGGCGTCACATCGATTGCCAGCTCTTCTTGCATTTCGCGAATGAGAGCCTCCTCTTCGCTCTCGCCTGCCTCGATGCCTCCGCCGGGCAAACACAACTTCCCCGGCGCATTGACGGTCATCGAACGGCGGATGATCAGCAACTTGTCGGCGCGAAACATCACTCCGATCACACCGCGTTTGCGGTTGCGATGTCTTGGTTGGTTCGGTTTGGTATTCGGCAGTCGAGTCATGCTGCGCTTCTACCACCTGATAGAAGAAACAGCAAGGGAACCCGCGTCGGATTCAACGTTTCGGCGGCGGTGCGATCACACGCCGATGAATGGCACCGGCACCAGCAAAGCATGCTGGCGAACCCAAGTTTCCACCCCGTCCCAACTGGTGAACTGGCTGCCCATCAGAACCAACATGTAGAGCCCAACAATCGCGGGCATCACCACCAGCCGAACCGTCCACCGCGAGACAAACCACCAGCGGCCTGACCAAACGCCAGGCGACCATTCGCCCGATTCCGCTTGGACACGCAGCCGCCGGCATCGACGCAGCGCCAACCCTTCTGCGATTCGAGCCGGCAGCATGAATGCCACAAACACCAAACACGGCAACCAAGTGATCTCCTGCGGCGTCGCTTCGATCTTCAGCAGATACAGCGGGATCGGCATCAACACCAATCCGACCAACATGGCTCCCGCCCATGACCATGGCGCGTAACGAAAGTCGCTGCGAACTTGCCGCCACTGAAACATCGCTCGCCAATTGTTTTGGGCCGCGAAATGAGTCTGCAACATCGGCAGATACAGCAGCACGAACGAGAGCGTGAACAAAGCCAACACGCCCAGCAATCCGTCCGCGGCGTTGTCGCCTTCCCGTGTCACGCCCATGATCACAAACGCGGGAATCAACCAAACCAAAGTCAGGAACGCACCGCGGACGCCCATCCAAAACAAAGCGGGAATCCGCAGGTCTTTCAAAAACGCCCACACACGATCAGCAAACTGCGACCAAGTCGATGGACGCCACCCTTCTTTGAGAAAACGCATGGGTTGGGGCCACACGTAATGTTTCAAGCGTCCCCCACGAACCCAGGCCCACCCCAAGTAAACGGTCAAGAACGCCGACAACGCAATCGCTCCGATCCGAAGCCGAGTCGCATCGGGCGAACCAGGATCGATCACCGCGGCCACGGATTCCCAATGAGCCAACAAGCGAGTCGGTGCCGAGGCAACCGCGAGCGCCAAAAAGGCCGCTCCAAACACACCCGCCGCGTTCAGATTCGGCAAAGCGTCCTTGAGCTGTCCACCCGCGGCCAAATGCCCGGCAACGGCCAGCAAATATCCCAACGTGATCAACTGAAACAGCGGCAGCGCCGTGACAAACGCCAGGATCAACGCCAAGGACGCCAGACAAAACAGCGTCCAAGTGGCTTTTCGAATGGATTGAAAGAAACGTCGCATACCCGGTGTTCGATGTCTCGCGTGCGATCTTGGCAATCAAATCCAGCAAGGCTGGGAAATTAGTAAGTGAAAAGGGCCACAGGATCACAGAACTGCAGCCCGCAACGCATCCTACCAGCCCCAAAAACCTGTAGCACGGTGGTCCCCCACCGTGACGCGCGCACCTGCGTAGAACAATTGTCCCCAATTGTTCCGCCCACCAGCGTTCTGCCCCAAGTCGCTCCTCACCCAATCCAAGCTCCAGCTCACCCACACCGCAAGCCTCCGCCTCAAAAGCCGAGAGCATCGACCCAGCGTCCCTTTGAAGGTCGTGCAGTTTTTTGATGCC
>NZ_DDGH01000074.1:56824-94838 GCF_002337565.1 Rhodopirellula sp. UBA1907
GCACTTCAAAACTGCACGACCTCTTTGTGTGGAGGTCCACCGAGCTACAGGTTGTGGCCAAACCAGTCCGCATAATCGTTACCACCGTCGTTTCCGCTCAAGCCGGCACAACCGTCAGCCGATGATGTTCGCAGCGGTTGTCGCGAGTGTGACGATTGCGCCGATTAACCGGCTGGAAACGACCAGCGAATTTGGCTCGCCCAAACATTCGCTCCGTTTCGAAAATTCCGGTTGTTTTTTGCATTCGCGCCATGCATGCAAATCGTAAAATTCGCGCACCGTCATCGCCTGTTTCACGACGTCCTTCCACACACTGAATCCCAGCGCCCATGTCGCCTCACGTTCACCTTTGCTTGGTCCTTCACAACCACCAGCCAATCGGAAACTTCGATGGCGTGTTTGAACAAGCTTACCAGGACAGCTACCTGCCGTTCCTGGAGGTGTTTGAACCGTACGACGCACTGAACATTTCCCTGCACACCTCCGGCCCGTTGATGCTGTGGTTGGCCGAACGCCATCCCGAGTACCTCGACCGCGTGCGTTTGCTCGTCGAAGCCGGCCGCATCGAGATCGTCGGCGGGCCACAGTACGAACCGATCCTGACGATGCTGCCCCGCCGCGATCGCGTGGGACAAATTCAATCATACAGTTCGTGGTTGCAGCGAAACCTGGGTGTCACGCCCTCTGGCATGTGGATGCCTGAACGCGTCTGGGAATCAGGCCTGACCGCCGACGTTGCCGCAGCCGGAATGCGATACACAGTGCTGGACGACTACCACTTCAAATCCGCTGGCATGGCGGAAGAAGAACTGCGCAGCTACTTCGTCGTCGAAGACCAAGGCCAACTGCTTCGCGTCTTCCCCGGCAGCGAACAACTTCGCTACACGATCCCATTCCGCCCGGCTCACGAAACGATCGACTACCTTCGCGGGATCGCTCATTCGAATCCCGGTGCCGTGATGACGTTTGGTGACGACGGCGAAAAGTTCGGCACCTGGCCTGACACCAAATCGCACGTCTACGACGAAGGCTGGTTGCTTTCGTTTTTCGACGCGTTGACTGAAAACCAAGAGTGGTTGCACACGGTAACGTTGGCCGAGTCCATTCAAAACGCTGCTCCCGCTGGCAAAGCTTACCTGCCCGATTGCAGCTACCGTGAAATGACCGTTTGGTCGTTGCCCGCCGAGTCACAAGAGATCCTCGACGACGTTTCCCACGCGATGGAAAACGATGAGCGCTGGGGTCACTTGGAATCGTTCGTGCGTGGCGGTTTCTGGCGGAACTTCAAAGTCAAGTACGAAGAAACCAACGAGATGTACGCTCGCATGATGCATGTCAGCGATCGTTTGGCCAAAGCTGAAGCAAGCGGTCACGATGCCGGTGAACTCGCCGAAATTCGCGATCACCTGTATCGCGGTCAGTGCAACTGCCCGTACTGGCACGGCGCCTTCGGCGGAATTTACTTGCCTCACCTTCGCAACGCGATCTACGAACACCTGATCCAAGCCGACACGTTGCTGCAAGAAATCGAAGGCACGCTGAACACCGTTTCCGCGACCGCCGGCGATTACGACTACGACGGACAACAAGAGATCCGGCTGTCCAATGAATCCATGGTCGCTTGGATCGATCCCGCCCAAGGTGGCCGGATGTACGAGTGGGACTTGCGAGGCATCAACCACAACTTGTTGGCGACTTTGCAACGTCGCCCCGAAGCCTACCACCGCAAAGTCCTGGCGGGCCCGAGTAGCGCCGGTGGCGACGTGGCTAGCATCCACGACCGCGTGGTGTTCAAGCAAGAAGGCCTGGATCAAATGATTCAGTACGACCGTTACGCTCGCAAGAGTTTGATGGACCACTTCTTTGACAACGAAGCGACCCTCGAATCGGTCTCGCGTGGCGAGTCACCCGAACGAGGTGACTTTGTCGAGCTGCCATTCGAAGCCAAACTGCGTCGAGGCAGCGACCGCGTGCAAGCTCAACTGCGTCGTGACGGCAACGCTTGGGGAATCCCAATCACGCTGACCAAAGCGGTCACCTTGCAAGAAGGCAGTGGCAACCTGTCCGTGACTTACTTGCTGGAAAACTTGCCACCGGCCAGCCCACTGCACTTTGCTGTCGAATGGAACTTTGCCGGATTGCCATCCGGAGCCGACGACCGTTACTTCAGCGACGTCGACGGCAACCAACTCGGACAACTCGGCGAACGCTTGGACCTCACCGATGTGCGTGGCTTGTCCCTGTCAGATCGCTGGCTCGGTGTCGATATCGACTTGCGAACCGATCGCGACAGCGGCGTGTGGGCGTTCCCAGTGGAAACAGTCAGCCAAAGCGAAGCCGGTTTTGAACTGGTTCACCAATCGGTGTGCGTGATGCCTCATTGGATCATCACCGCGGACGCCGAAGGACGCTGGGCGGTCACGATTGACATTGCCACTCGCTGTGAAAACACGATCGAAGTCCAACAGCACGATCATGTGAACGTCTAACGGGCTGTCGATTGAATGAGCCGCACCGCGTTAGCGGCGGTTGATTAGACGCCAACCGGGGCTAACGCCCATCGGCTAATTTTTTTATTCGGTATACGACTAAATCAACAGTCCGCTAAGCAGATGAACAGGAATGGTTGGGAATGTTCATGCGAGCCGTTTGAGCGTTGAAACAGCAAAAGGCTCGCATCCCGAAGACTCCTGTCTGCTGGCTTCGAAGATAGAAAGCTTGGTTTGTCAAAGGTTGGCTGATCAGCGACTTGTTTTTTCGACAAATGAATTGGTTGTGATTTCGATGGGTCGGCACGAGCATCTTGCCGTGCGAATTCGATTTCTCTTTTGAGGCAACGCCCGTGACGGCACGTTTGAAATTGGTGATGGACCCCAGCGACTCGACGCGTCGTCTTCGCGTCGGGATGCGGTTGGACAAATACCGGCTTGTCAAAAAACTTGGCGAAGGTGGATTTGCGACCGTCTACTCCGCTCACGACACGATCGAAGATCGCGACGTGGCGCTAAAAATCCCGGAGTCTCACGCTTCGAGCGATCACCAATCTGCCGACGACCTGCAACGTGAAGTTCGCATCATGGCGAGCTTGTCGCATGAGAGCATTTTGCCGCTCAAGGACGCTCGCTACATCGACGGCCACTTCGTCATGGTATTCCCGCTGGGCGAAGAAACCCTGCACGATCGACTCGGTCGCCGCATGGCTCGCGCGACCACGCTGGATTACGTCCGTCAAATGACATCGGCCGTGGCCTACGCTCACGAGCGTCGCATTCTGCACCGAGACATCAAACCCGAGAACTTCATCCTGTTCCCCAACTCCAAGATCTGCTTGACAGACTTTGGATTGGCTCGGATCGAACGCGGACGCCACGCCGTTTCCGCGTCAGGCACGCTTGGCTACATCGCACCGGAACAAGCGATGGGCAAACCAACTTATCGAAGTGATGTGTTTTCGCTCGGCTTGGTGATCTACCGCATGTTGTCAGGTGCTTTGCCGGAGTATCCCTTTGAAGCACCCTTGCCGTCGTACGCGAAACTGCGTCGCGGCTTGAACCAAGAGTTCGTGGACTGGATCCGTAAATCGATGGATCCCAAACCACTCAAACGCTTCCGAGACGGAGTCGCGATGGCCAACGCCCTCGACCGCATCAAATCCCTGACCGTCCCCGGTTCAGCAACCGGCACCACCTCAACAAGAAGCACCCGCCGCCGCGTCGCTTAGCAAAGCCCGTAGCCGGATTCGCCAAGAATTCGGATGGTTCCATTGCTATGGATGCCTCCCCTGTCGTGCAGCCCAGAGCGATGGAGTGTCCTTAACGCAGAGACGCCAAAGCCCCTGCGTCCCCGCGTCTCCCCGCCTCCGCGTCAAAGCGGCTTCTCATCCGCGTTTCGTTTCGCGAAAAAACCAAGCCAGCACGCAAACAGTTGAGGACAACGGTTCTACTCTGGAGCAACCCAATGTGGTCGAACCACGATTGGTCTGTCAGGACTTGTTTTTAGGGTAGTGGACGAGGCCACGAGTCCTGAACTGGCTTCAAATCCAACGACTCGTGGCCTCGTCCACTACGATCAACCCTCACTTTTAGCTGTGACAGACCAATCGTTTGGAATTGAGCCACCATCACAAACCTGCTTGATCCAGGCTGCGACCACCGACAAGAGCCCGAACAGAGGACTCGTTGCCTCGTCCACGACGTCCGCGATTGGCCGGCACTCAATACCCAAGCCCTGGCCCGTCCAGGCAACTCGTCGGCACGCTGCCGCCGCGGACCTCAAACATCGGCCCGAACTTCGCCATCCATTCCGCGTTGCCCTCGGGGCAATACTGCCGCCCATTGCTCTCCACCGCGGCCACGCCAGGAATATGAGCCGAAAGCGACGCCGAGTGCAGAAGCGACGCCCCCACACACGTCAGATCCTGCACGCACAAGAACAAATTCTCGTGCACTGCGATCGCGCCCAGCAACAGCGCTTCCGCATGCCCCTTGCACGCCTTCAACGCAATGCCGCTGTACCCCTGCGAGACCGCCAAGTGCAGACTCTCCAATCCAGTCAGTGACTCATCGATCACCACCGGGATTCTCGCCGCCGCTTGATGCATCGTCACCGCGTTCGGCCGTTTTAAATCACGATGCGTCGGCTGTTCGATGTACTGAATTCGCTCAAACGCTTCCGAGCATTCCGTTTCCAATCGATCCAGCAACCCCAACACATACGCTTCGTCCTCGCAGCGCTCATTGAAATCCAACGAGAACCACCACGGCTTGCCCGTCGACGCGCCGCGGTCAGTCGTCTCATTGGCAACCGTGTTGATGTCGCGAACACGGCGGAAATCCCAATCCGCATCGTCGCCGTTCAGCTTGATTTTCAAATGAGTCAACTCGTTGCGAGTGATCCACTCACCGAGCGTTTCCGGCAACCCGTCGCCGACAGGCTTCGTCAATTCAGCCTCCGTCAACGGATCCAACGCCCCGACCAAGTGATACAGCGGCAACGTCGCGACCGGCGAGGACGAGATGAATTGGTCCAGTCGCAAACCCGCGTAGCGATCGTCGCCCGTCATCGCACCCAAATCCGGCGGCAGATGCTCCGCTGACAGCAAGCCATAGCTGCTCTGCCCGGCGGCTTTTCCGTGAGCGTCAAACAACGCCGCTTCAATCGGCGACGCAGCCAACAAAATCGCTAGCTCTGGAATCGGGGCCGTCAACTCGTGCCCGGCCGCGACCGCTGCAACCAACTCGTCTCGCTGACTGGCAAGTTGAAGACAAATTTCCATCGGATGCCCGGAGAGCGTTCCCGATGCCTCGTTCACTTGCGCGGCCATTCGGCTGGCCAGTTCCAAAACGACTTCCAACTTGGTGTCATCGGTGAGCGACGCGTCGGGCCACGCCCAAGTCACCCCCATCGTCATGCTTCCCACGCCGATCTGGTCGCCGTCGGCGGACTGGCCAGCTTGGTTTTTCGCGATGCACTCCGCGGTCAAAACCGTGACCTCTTCCACCACCCGCCCGCCGAACTTCATCGGTGTTCGGTAGCGATAGGACTCGGACTGCAACGTCAGCGAAAACTCTTTCAGAGCGGTGGGGGCCGGATTCGCGGGGAAAGAAAGTGACTTGGAGGCGGACAAGGCGGGACTCGAGGTGGGAGGGGCAAAGTGATTTTGCCAGCAGTTTAACGCACTCAAACCCGACCAAGTGATGCCCCCGCAGTCGGATTTTTCACGAAACGATTGCCTCCATTCACAAAAGTCGTCTACAATGGGACGGCGGCGACTGACTAAGAACCCGCGTCAACGGTTCTTTGCAATCGTTCGCCCCCGCCTTTCATCTCACCTCCTGCCTCACCACCACGCCATGAACGCATCTCGATCAAGCCATTCAGGTAATTTCTGTGGTCGCACCCGTCGCGAATTCGTTTGGGAAACGGGATGTGGGTTCGGTGCCGCAGCGCTGAGTTCGATGCTGGCGACCGATGGATTGTTGCCACACGCTTCGGCGTCACCCGCCTCCCAAGTCGCTGGCTCAGCCGGACCGATGGCGGTCAAACCACCGCACTTCGCCCCCAAAGCCAAGACGGTGATCTTCCTGTTCATGTATGGCGGCCCCAGCCACATCGACACGTTCGATCACAAACCCGCCATGAAAGGCATGGACGGAAAAACCGTCGACGTCAAAACGTTCGGCCGCGGCGGACACAAAGCCGGCGGCCGAATCGTTGAACCTCGCTGGGATTTCGCTCCCCACGGCGAGTGCGGCAAAATGGTCAGCACGCTGTTCCCCAACGTCGCCAAACACGTCGACGACATTGCCTTCTTGCATTCCATGACTGCGGACTCGCCAATCCACGGCTCCGCCATGCTGATGATGAACAGCGGCAAAATCCTGTCCGGCTCACCAGCCTTGGGATCCTGGCTGACATACGGACTGGGCAGCGAAAATCAAAACATGCCCGGCTTCGTCGTGATGCTCGATCCAACCGGCGGTCCCATCAGCGGAGCGAAGAACTGGTCCAGCGGTTACATGCCAGCCACCTACCAAGGCACCGTGTTCCGCACCGAAGGCAATCCGATTCTCGACTTGAACCCGCCTTCCGATTTCCCGCCTGGACTGCAACGTCGCCTGATCGATTCCATCCAAGACGCCAACCGTCGGCACCTCGCTCAACACGTTGGCGAAGAACCCTTGGCCTCGCGAATCTCCAGTTACGAGCTGGCGTACCGAATGCAGTCCGCTGCACCGGAAGCAGTCGACCTATCGGACGAAACCGAAGAAACACTTTCGATGTACGGCGTCAACAATCCCAAGACGCAAGCCTTCGGCAAACGCTGCTTGCTAGCACGTCGCTTGGCACAGCGTGGCGTTCGATTCATCCAGCTGTACAGCGGCGGTGCCCACAACGACGACAACTGGGACGCTCACGGCGACCTCGAAATCAATCACAACAAACACGCCGGCGCGACTGATCAGCCCATCGCAGCTTTGCTGGCCGATTTAAAACGAACCGGCATGCTCGACGAAACCCTCGTCGTTTGGGGAGGCGAATTTGGTCGTCAGCCCACCGCGGAATACGCCAACGGCAGCGGCCGCGACCACAATGCCTACGGATTCACCATGTGGATGGCCGGCGGCGGAATCAAAGGCGGCATCAGCCACGGAACGACTGACGAGCTTGGTGCTGCGGCAGTCGAGAACCCGCTGCACGTTCGCAACCTGCACGCCACGATCTTGCATCAAATGGGACTCGATCCAAACCACCTGTCCTACTTCTATGGCGGCCTCGATCAAAAGCTCGTCGGAGTCGAACACGTCCGCCCCATCCACGAGATCATCGCCTGAGCCCACCCGCCTCTCCCAACCCACCGCGTCAGCAAGGCCGCACGCTTCCATTCCCAACCCGCAGCGTCAGCAAGGCACCGCCCCTCACCTCCGCAGCCGGATTCGTCAAGAATTCGGATCACCGCTGCCCCTCTGTCACAACCCGCAGCGTCAGCAAGGCCGCATCAACTACTCCGCGAGTCCCTATCAACGCTGAAAGCGTGCCATCTCATCCGCCAGCCCTGAAACAGTTGCACCAGACAGCTTGATCCCCGAAGATTACGGGGGGGGTACCAACCAGACACATTGCCGGCTCCCGCCAAGGAACCGACAGAGCCCCAGTGACTCCCAAGCATTGGAGCCGGAAGCCGGTCACCCAAGCGGACGAAGTCCATCCCCGCGTCACACCCCTCAGTCTCATCACCCGTCTGACACGCAGCACGTGCTCGGCGTCGGCACCCCGAGCGAAGCAGCGGGTAAATATGTAGCCGACGGAGGCCCACCGTTGGCATGAGCACAACAGAGCACAGAAAGCGAACAGACTGCCTGAAAGTGCGAGGCACGAACCTACATGGATTATGTCGCATTGCCGATGTATTTTGCCGACGGAGAGCCTACGTCGGCTACGCCAGAGTCTGTGCCGTCAGGCCCCGGTAACAGCGGAGCGGCGAATCCGAGTTCAACGCGCCACGTGGTCCTTTGGTAGTTCGGCGCTCCTTTGCGTGAGCGCGTGCATGATCACCATCTCTGGTTGGAGTACCGTCGATGAGCATTTGGGCGATCGTTCTAGTCTCGATAGGAATGGTGAGCATTGCGGTCTCGCTGGCGAATTCGAGACACCCACCATCGAATACCGACTTGCTTGCGGTAAGTGAATCGATGCCCGATGACTTGATTGGCAAACGTCTCAACGAGCGTCGATGGCGAGTGGATGCAAAGGTGGGCATCCAATACGGCGTCGCCTTCATCGTCCTTGGTCTACTTTAGCAGGCAATTCTGTACCTGTTTTGGTTTTAGATTGCTATACAGTAGAGAACTATGTGATGGCAATTGAGCGTCGGTGGGCGCCGCTCTGAAGTGAAAAACCAACTGCCGACACCCACACATCGTCGCCGTCATCCGATCGATCATCACCCCGTTTCCGACCCAACGCGTTCGGTGTTGCCTTGTTACTGATCGTGATTCTCGCTTTGATTGCTACGACAGCTTTCTATCGTCAAGCATTGGCGAGGCACGTTCATCCCGGGAAAGCCGCAAGTGTTCCGTTCGTTGCTGCAGGTTTGTTCCTGATCGCGGGATACTGCACTTCGTTCGCGCTCAACAAATTTGCAGAGTGGACTGACGCTGCTCCAACAACCGTTCGCATTATGGCGCTCATGGCCAATTTGTTTTTGATGCTTGCGTATCTGTTGCTGATTCGCCGCAATTGGCTCGCACTCACGACTGAATCGCACACGGATTCACACTGATTGAAGGCACGTATTCTTCTTCGTGGTTGGAAACATTTGTTGTCCTGCATTGCCCCCGATAGGATGGGGTTCACATCAGCCGTTGTGACTGATGTGTCACCACTGCAAATGCGGGGAACCATGAAGTGCACGGGAGTACGAGTAGCACGCTTTCTCGTCTTCTCGCGAATTCCTCGCCCGTCGCCCGTGATTTCTACCGTTCGTCGAATCGTTGCTTCTACTCTTTTCAGCCGTTGGGGAACCTTATGGCCGTTCGAACTATCTCCGTTTTATGCGTCTGCTTTGCTGCCACACTTTGCGTCAATGTTGCCGCGGATGAAGTCACGTCGAAGGACAACGCTACCTGGATCACCGTTGTTCAGGCGCCCAACGCACACGCCGACCAATCTCAGTTTGTTATCCAAGTCACAAGTGGTGCCGAATTTAGGCTCGTAGACGCGATCGCTGAAACGCTCCCCAACATGGATGATGATGAGATACGGTTGCTGCCAGCATCGAAGGTGAATCTCACTTTCGTCACCGATTCATTTCTGGTGATGAAGTTGCAAGGTGAGTCACTGACGCTCGCACCCGGGACAAAATTCCCTTTCTCGATTACCCGGAAACTTGCAAAGAGCATGAGCAAGATTGGATTTTCAGAGACCAAGATTGAATCCCCTGAAAAGCTCTTGGTACGTCGAACCGTGGAGGACCCATTCGCAAGATCCTTCGCATTCCGTGATGGGGACGCATTCAACAGCCGATTCGAACCAAGCCTTCGTTAGTCATCAATTCATTCCGTGCAATGGCAACGAACCTTGTCATTGTCCGATAAAAACGCATGGGTCGTGATGCACGCTGCCTCGATTGTTGTTGAACATGGTCAACGAACTCTTTGAAATCTGCTGCGAACGTGCTCCTGATCCAGCGGACCAAGAGAGACGCATTGATGCTGCTGTCAAGGCTGGTGTCGATGTCCACCAGACCGACAAGAACGGAGTAACGGCATTGCATCACGCGGTGCGATTTAGGAGCCCGATAGCTGTCCAATCGCTGATCAGATCGGGGGCAAACGTCAATCAGCGCTGTCGACGAAATGGATCGACACCTCTGCACCGCGCGGTTTGCCAAACGGGCGCACCGGGCACCGCTGGTCGATCGGAGGCCGTCACAGAAATCGTTGCGATGCTACTTGCCGCTGGTGCGGACCCTTCGATTGCCAACAAATCAGGGAAGACACCCGCGGACTACGTGACCAACGACTTGTTGCGGTCTTTGCTATCTACCAAGTCAAAACGCGGGTAACCGACCAAGCAGGTCGCCAAGAGTCTTTCGACATTTGAACTGTTTAGGCAAGTGTTGTTGCTTCCACGTACAATCGGGGCTAACGGCTAAACGACTCACATGATTGTGCCCGATGATTCCTGCCGATCTGCTTCGACCATGCATGTGAACCGTCGCTACGTCTTTGCTGTGGTCGCCGTTTGGGAAGCACTTGCCGCTTTGTCAATAATTAGCGGAACACCCGCGCCCGCGTTTCTCAACCACTCGGATCGCACCGACTATGGTTGCTGCGAACCGACCGTCGCTGGTGATACTTGGCTGCGCGTATGCGGAAAATCATCGTCCGACGGCTATACGCTGCCATTGATCTATTGTTCGGAGACTTCCGGACCTCCGATCTCTCTGGCTGTCTCCGCCCTCGACTACCGCAATGATGCGATCGACTACACGCACATGGACGTCGAGTCTGTTGTGGTCACGGTTGAAGGTTGCCCTACCGAGCTCACAATCCCGCCGGAAAGCAAACGGATTGCATTCCGTGCGCACTACTCTGGCGCAATCGCCAACTGCCTTCTGCGTTTGCCTAACAATCTCCAACCGGCGACCGATGTCGAAATGTTTGTCACCGTGACGGTGGCGGTCTCAACTGGCGAACGGACGGATCGCTACACTATTTCGGGTGCCCTGAGGCAATCTCGCTGGTCTGGGTACTGGTTGATATTCGAGGCGTTTGCCCCACACGCTTGAATGTGACGTTTGCATTTCTTCCCGTTTCCATGACCCTATAGTGCGATCAAGATGGAAATAACGATCTGTCCCCACTGCAACATGCGAATGGTTCCTAGGGCGGATGGACACTGCCCCAGTTGTTCCCGGCTCCCTAGTGACCCGATTGACGACTTCGGTCCCGCGCCGGAGTTGCGTCGAGTGGCAATTCACACGAGCAGCACGCCCGTTGCAAATCCGGTTCAAGATATCGTCACGCGGCTTGCAGGATACTTCGTCGCTCCAGCCGGCGCGGCTGTGCTCACCTGGGCCGTGCTTTCCGCTGTCATTGGAGAAACCGACTCCGCAAAGGGCTGCTCGTTCATATCGTTCGGGCTGGTCTTGATCGCTTGGGACTTCACCTATCGCAAACGCCGGTCTTCCCATGCTTGGAAATGGGTCTTCTCGACGGAGGATTACGTACCGTCGCTCTACGGTATCCCACTCTGGTTTTTCGGTTTCGTGGTGTGCTTTGGTGGCGTGTCCATTGTCTTTGATCATTGACGTGATCCGTTCGTCCATCGCAACGGGCGTACAGGCCGCGTATTGGAACTCGGCTTGCATCGTCCTATGCCGACGGAGGGACAATCGTCCGTGACCGCTGATGGCAATCGTTTTAAGCCACATTCAAAATCGACAGTGTTTGAGTCGCAATGAGACCATGCATCCGATGTGGGCTGCCGATCGACAACTCAGCGGTTCTGTGTGCTGATTGTGAGGCCAGGCCAGTTGCGTCTCGCGAAATGCTGACAGCTTCCTCAGAACACGAACCGACGGAAGCAAACGGCGGTGCGGGGGCGTCGCACTGGTGTTTGGTGTTCGTCGGTGCCGCGTTGCGTGGAATTCCTGCGGCAATCGTGATGATGGTTGCTTCACAATTCGTGGCTTGGTTCCGACTGCCGTTGCTGACGACTTGCTACATTGGTCTCGGCGTAATGGTTGTGTACGCACTATTGGGAGGCTTGGCTGATCTGCTTCCTTCGGGTTCCGAGGAGTTGGAGTAGCCAGGGAATGCACGGTAAGACGCGTGCTCCGTTTTCCCGCCCGGTTTCAATTTGTTCGCCCGTCCTCCGCGATCTCGCCTGAGCGTCGGTCAAGAAAATTGATTTGTCGATCGCATTTTAAAGCACGAATTTGAATCCATATTCTCCGAGTTGCGAAGTCGAAGCGAAAGCGACTACGAGATCGTTGTGGCGAACGCTACCTTCATTTCTGACAGGCTTTTTTGCCGGAACTGCGTTGCAGTGGGTGCTGTTCTGGACTGATAGTTTCGACACTGCATTCCCGCCGCTCGGCGGGGCACTACTCGGCGCCATCGGTGTTTTGGCATATCGGTATACCACGCTGCGAAAACACAAGCTCTCGATATTGCTAGGTGCATTTGTCGGGAACTTGAACGCGTTCTGGTGCAACCGTGCGCCGCTTCTCTATTGGGACATCCCTCGCGACTACGCGACTTCATGGTCACTTGCTGCGGTCTCGTTCATCGCAACCCTGGCTTGCACATTCGCAGTGGTCGCCATCATCGACAAAACGACGGGCGTCAATCGGCAAGAGACCTGATGTTAACTCTGGGTCGGATGCGATAAAAATCGCTCGGTACACCTGAGCGGCATCGATTGGTGATGTCCACCGCTCAGTCGTTGCCGCTGACAGTCCCCAAATCGCAAGTGGCAGAGCCGTGAGCAGTAACGAACTTTCCCGCGGCAGTTAAAATCAAATCTTTCCTTTCTCGCACGTTTGCTGCGCGTCTCGTCTGATTGAAATGCTCCTTTCGTGAAATCAAACCCGTACGAACCTTCAGATGAGGGCCTCCAGTCTCCGGCACCGTTAACAAGCCCTGGTGGCCCTTCAGCGTTCTCCGGTTGCCTCACGCTTTTCCTGCTGATTGCTGGAGGCGTCGGTTCGCTTCTCGGTACGATGTGGATACGCACTTTTGGATTCACGACATACCGGCAACATCTCGCCATTATCGGGCTTCCGCTTGGGATCTTGACGCTTTTCGGATCCCTTGGGCTTCTCTGGTTCGCCATGTTCCGACTGCGATCAAAAGCCATCACCGACCGAGCCGTACGATGCTTGATCGCAACGCTTTCGCTAAGCTACAGTACGCCCCCCTTTGGCCGGGCCCACAGTTCTTTGTGACTTGCTGGCATCATCGTGCGACGCTTCTTCGCTGGTGCCTGACCGCACTGTTGAAAGCCCGTGACGAAACACCACCACTGAACAAAGGGTTTCGACACGATGGCCTCGTCAGCGTCACTTGGCAACGGAGTTCTTCCGATGGGTCTCGGCCAACTCAGACGCCAAGCATCTCAGGAACACACCATGCTGACTCCATCCATTCATGTGATCGTTGCGCTGATATTGGTTTTGCCAATCTCGAGCGTCGCCCAAGCTCAATCGAACGAGCCCCCGGCATCAGCTACCGAAACGCCTACCAAACAGACGCTAACAGGTCCCTCTCAGGCAACACATGGTTTGGTCGGCCTGCGTCCCATTCCTGCGGATGTATCGGGCACCAAGCACCACCACGGTGGCTCGTGGGAGGGCATGCCAACCTACGACAAACAGAATGGCAGTTATCCGTTTGTCGCCGAGAACATCGACACGCTTTTTGGCTGGGTGCCCGGTGGCGACTTTGCGACGAAGCATGTTTTCTTTGAGTACTACTGGGGGCTGAGCAAAGACCGAGACGATCTCGACCCTGAGAAGAATCTTCTGATACAGACGATTCGCCGATGGGAGCGAAAAGGTGGTGAGATCGAACATATCTTGATTTGCCGGGAAGCTCGTTTGGCGGTTGATCGTGGTTGGGCGGATGCAGAGCTGGGCCCCTTCAAAGAAGACGGGCGGATTCTCTCAGCCAAAGACATCCGCGACATACGCCAGCTTTTCAAAGAAGCTCATGCGAAAAACCTGACTAAGCACGGCGATTACAAGTTGATCATGATGGTTGAGGAGCCATCTTTCTTCGCGACCAACGAAGAGGCACAAAAGGTGATCAAGATGACCAGCGGCGTTGCGTACGAGGCTCATCAATTCAACCGGCATTGGCCACTGGCAACGGGGTGGTCCAACCCTGACGAAGTAGTCGCAGGTGCCAAATGGGCATTGGAACAAGACCTCGAATACGTTTTCTATTTCGGTCCCATTCTTTGGGAACAGGACGAACGGTACGAGCCATTCATTGAACGAAAGTGGATCGAATTGTTCTGGGCGGCGGGGCTGCCGAAGCATCATCCAAAGATGCACTACTACCTCAACCTGTTCCCACACCACACAGGCCGGAATCGCCCAGTCGGCCCGGAGTCCAACCCTCATTCAAACCTTGGGTTTACCAAGTGGATGATCGAAGAGGTAAAGCAATCGAACAGGTAGCCGTAGCTTGGCTGACAGGGGACTGGTGGCATGAAATTTGGGATACGCACACTTGGGCTTTCTACAGCCACACTTGCCGCCACCGTTGCGTGGTTCTCGGGAATGGTCACGGTTTTCGATGACACGTTCGTTCGGGAACCGTTGGTCGGAGTGATCTTCGCAGCCTCCGTGCTCTTCTCGATCCCAGTGGGCATTGTTTTCACGACGCTCAGCTTCGCTGACGACAACGAGCGTGAGCATTGGCCGATCGCAACGGTGAGCTGCGCACTGATACTGTTGCTTGGATTTGTGGGTTACTATGGAGCGTGGCCTCTCGCAGAGAATTTTATTCCGAATACTGCATTCACGAGCAATCGTCGCTTTTGGTGGTTGATGGCGAGCGAGGTGGAGGACGCTGGGTTCTATCTACTTTGCATTGGAGTCTTGCTCGTGTTTGGCAACTTGTTGATTGCTGCGATTCGCCACTTTCGTGGCCGTGACTCACAGCTGAGCGATTCGCTCATCGACTGATCCGCTAGCTGCAAAATGGTTGACCACATTTGCGTTGCTTGCCAAAGGCAGGGGGCAACAAGTCTCGGTGGGCTCGAATCTCACGTCGGCTGGCTGTCGGGCCGCCCGCTAGCGCCAACCGGACGGATATGCCAACCGGACTTGCAATGTTCGGTCGCCGAACTCGCAACGTGGAGCCTCGATTTCAACTGCTACCATGTGGTCAGTACGCCGGCATAGACAACGCGACACAGCAAGCCCGAGATGAAAAACGAACCGCCAATACTAAAGTTCGACGAACACCGCGAGTCCGCGAGCGATGACACTCGAGTTCGATGCCCAAAATGTGGCAGTCTTATCTTCATGCACTCGATGCGATGCGAGCACTGCGGAATCTATTTTGAAGGTGAGGCGTGGGAATTCTCCTTGTCGACAAAGCAAGACCTGAACTCAACAACGCTCGGTTTACCGCGATGGATACTGGTTGTCGCCATCGTGTTTCTATGCTGCCTGATCCTATACGCATCGTTCGGAGTCATTTGATTGGCTATGATGCTTCCCGCTTGCTCTTCGTTACGACGGCTTCGATCGCAACCACTGTTTGGATCTGGGGTCTCGGCAGTGAGGGAGGAAGGGCCGATTGAACCCGGAGGTTGGCTTTTGCGAGGTGGCAAAGAACGCGTCGATGTGTTCCAAGCTACCGAACCTGCTGAGTTCGAGTTGCGTCTGGCATTCAGGCCCGGGTGAGCATTTCGAAAACGTTTTTCTCGCAAATGGCTTGCATCCGATAAATGAATGGCACCTTTGCTAGGGAAGCGTTTTCGATGAAGTACGAGCAATGGAGAAACGAACTGTTTAGCTTTCCGCCCGAAAGCGACCCGGTGATGCATGAGCATGCACAGGGCTTCTACGATGTGCCACCTGAGCTCGCGTTCGATTATGTGGATCAGATCCTTGTCGACTCCGACGTGCACGGGGCGTTCACAAAGGAACAACTTGGCAAAGGGATCAATACAATCTATTCCAATTGCTGCAGCGATCTTCCGTTTCTCTACACCTCGGATTGCCGTGAAGATCGAAGGATCAAGGGGATTCGCAACCTGAAGCACCTCTATCAAAACTTTTTCAACCGACACTGCACTGGCCAAGTGACCGACATCGGCAACTCCCGCGACGACGGTCCAATGGGATTCATTTGCTATATGTTCTGGGATGTTTTTGTTTTGTACCCTGGCAATGCAACTCCAGGGATGGTCGATGCAGCAATCGATGTGATGCATTCCGTTCTTCAAACGAACCACGACAATAGTCTGGTGTCCGCGATCCATGGACTCGGGCACTGGGCGTCCAGTGTGCCAGATGCGGTCTCGATCCTGGAACATTGGTGTCAGAAACCGACAACGCAAAATCACGCGGTATTGGAATATGCTCGCGCAGCATCAACGGGCATGATACAGTGACCGCAATTCAAAGTCGCCGAGTGGCTTTTCAGTTGGGGACTTGGGCAGTCACCAAGGCTGTCGTGACTGGACACCAAAGAAGCGTCCCTCATCCCACAGTGATTCTTGGTTGACCAAAGATGAAATGGAACGCCCGGACGATTGTCATTCTCACGATGGCGATAACGCTGTTGCACTCTCCAGCCATTGCGGAGGAGTTCGAGGTCTACGGAACATCGACCGTGTTCACGGTCACTTCCGAAATCTTGGCGAAAACACCCGAGTGGAAGATCGGCGACGAACCAATACCCTGTGCGATTGGTACTGCCATGCAGATTGCGAAAGAGCGACACGACAAAAATGAATTCCAAGGATTTGGTAAGTTGCATGCTTGGGCGTATCACCGTGCAGTGCTCGTGTCAGCGGATGACAATCGCTTCTACTGGCTGGTGACGTACAAAGGTCCCTACGACGCATCGCTCTTCAAGGGCCCGGGTGGATATTCGTATCCAGGAGCCAGGACCCACTACATTCATTATCCGGTGTTGATGAGCGGTGAGCTCGCGCCAGAACGGGGTCGAAACGACAAACTTGGTGAAGCCCGTAAGCGGTACTTTGAGGACTCCGATGAGGAATTCGATTTCTGGAGCGTGCTTGAGACTGCCGGTTGGCCGCACCTGTTGAATGATTTCGAAGAATGGAATGAAAGCAGAAAAGACGATCCGTTTGCTCCCGCGGAAAGCAAGCCAAGCGTCCGCTAGTTTGGTTTTCGCGGAACGAAACTGAAGTTTCCAACCCCGGATTTCAGCGAATGGTTCGCGACCAATTCTCGCAGGCGCTAGCGGACTTCGTCCTGGATTGCGAGCACCGACAGCAACTTTGGTCGCGTAACTCGAATTGTTCTGGCCGTCCCAGAGACAAGAATCCATCTCAAAGCAATAGTTCGATGCGTGATCGTCAAAGACAGATCAGCTCTTCCTGTCGATTGGTCACCGGGATGTCCAGGTTGCGAAGTCGCGAAATGATCTCGCCGCAGAGTTCTCGATAGCGTGCTGCGAATTGTCGTCCGTACTTTGCGTCGCAGTTCGCTTGTGGATTGCTCAGCTCGCGCGGATCGACGGCCCGGGCCAATTGCGCCGCGTTGGGAATGACCGATTCGAAAGGCGTGGGCAGCATGGAATATGGTTCCGCAACCATCGCACGGTGCAGCGGTGTTTGCTGGCGATACAACGTCCACAGCGTTCCGAGCGTCTCGACACGAAAACGTTTCAGCCGATCGACCAGGTTGGCTGAACCTCGCACCGACAATTGATCCGGGATCGATGGGATCACGCAGCCGTCCGCAATTCGTAAGAACATTTTGACTTGCATCGCAATGCTGGGCGGGCAGTCCACGATGACGAAGTCATACAACTCGTTGAGCCACTTTTTCGCACCCGGCATTTGTTTCTTGATCTGGGTGAACAACTCTCGCTCGGTTTGGAACAACCCGGCACGGCGCTTGGATCGAAACGCATTGCTGTAGAAGTCATCGATCCGAAACGAGCATGGGATCACGTCCAGGAAGTCATGCACCGTCGCGACATTGGATGTCTCTTCCGAGATGAAGGATCGCAGGTCGCCGACTTCAAAATCCGGATCGCACATTTCCAAGAAGACATCGTGCAGCGTGCGTTTGCGATTCTCGCACTGGAGCATTCTCTTTTGCCCCAGCAGCAATTCGCCCGCCATGCTTTGGTGATCCGCATCGATCACCAAAGTCTTGAACCCTTCCTCCGCCAACGTTTCCGCGATGGCAACCGTCGAAGCGGTCTTTCCAACTCCACCTTTGAGATTGATCATCAATAGAACAGGCATGGGCTTTCAGTGGTTCGAGGGTATGGAATCGCCTAACGGAAACAGCACCCGAGAGGGGAGCTCTTCCACTCAACCATTCACTATAAACGCACGAACGCTCAAACCGAGCGGTCGGGAAACGTGCTCTTTCGTTCCACCGGGCATCAAAGCTGGCCCATTCAGCCCAACCGCTTCGCTGCGTGTATTCCGCAGCGTCGTCGCCAGCGAACCTCTATCGGTCGTAGATCTGGCGCAATTCGTCCGGAGACGCACCTTTGGCGAACGCATGTTGGATCCGCCAGTTCAGCAAGGTTTGGCGGAGTACTCCACGCTGCTGCCATCGTCGTGCGTCGACTCGTACCGGCCCGGGCAACAGCGACGCAGGTGTGATCTTGCGAAGTTCCGCCGACAGCATCACGTCTTCCATCAGGCTCACGGCGGCGAATCCGCCCGCCCGATCATATGCGTCGCGCTGGGCAAACATCGCCTGATCGCCAAACACGTTTGATCTCACGCGAGCTCGCCAGGCGTTCCCCCATTCCAGCCAGCGGTACCGCCAGCCGTTCGCATCGATGTGTTGGCGAAAGCCGCCCCATACCGGCCAGTGAGCCTGTCGCAGTTGCTCTAGTGCATCGCCTGGCAAACGATTGTCAGCGTGTAGGAACAGCAGCATCTCGCCGGTCGCCATCTCGGCCGCAGCACGCAACTGCACCCCACGTCCCGACGGAGCACGCAGGCACCGCACGCGGCGGTCGCTGAGGGATTCGGCGATCTCGAGGGTACCGTCGCTGCTGCCGCCATCGCTCACGACCACTTCTGCGGCACCGCATTGCAACGCGGAGTCAACGCAGGCCTCGATGTTGGAAGCTTCGTTCCAGGTCGGTACAATGACGCTGACCTTCATCGTTGGTTAGCCAGCTGAATGGTGTCAACGACGTCCGGTGAACCGGTTCGCTCAGACGGTTTGAACATGTCGGTAGCGTGAGTACGCCAGCGGTCCGATGATCAACAGCGGGATCCAGGCGGCGATGCCGGGCGTGACCAGTGTGGTGCTGCCGCCCAGCGTGCTCGCGACCGTTTTCAACGCGAAGAATGCGATGATCAATCCGACGGCAGATCCAATCAAGACGAACAGTTTGCGGCCGCGGCGATTGACCACCATCGGCAAGACCAGCAAGATCAACGCGAAGTCGAGCGGTGCTCGGACGATGCGTTCGTGCGTTGTCGTTCGCAACGCCATGCTGCTGTGCACGGCCGGATTTCGGACTCGTCCGGCCAATTCCATGACCGATGCCAGCTTTGTCGCGGTGTCTTGCGTTTGCAGCATGTTGGGGTGGATGCTGGTGACGACAAAGCATTCCGTCGGACCCAACCACGGTTGATCGGCTGGGGTGAGAATCACCATGTCTTCCCGCGACGAGAGTCCCGCCGAAGGAACGCTGCTGAGTTGTTCCGGTCGACGTACGCCTTGCAGCAAGTACCCGGTGACGTCTGGCATTCCGGTTCGGCCAGCCAAATCTTTCCAGCTGCTTCGTTTGGCGTCGATGCCGAAGTTCGCAGTTCCCGCCGATGCCAATTGCGACGAGGCGGTGTCGGGGCCGGCGATGTCGGGGCCAGCGGGCTCAGTTGGCCCCTTTTCGGCCCGCCATTCTGCCATCGCGACCGGGTCCCACCAGATCGCTTCGCGTGCGAGCAACACGTCGCCGAATCCGGCGTAGTCGCTGTAGAGACGAAAGTTGGGGCGCGAGATGACTCGTCCGAGCGTCCGCAATTTGTCGCCTTCGATCAGAATTCCGGAGGATTGGTCGTAGGTCGGCATGACCGCTTGTTCGATGTCGCCGGAGAGGTTTTTCGCTTTCATGGTCAACGAATCACGAAAACGGGGGATCACCCATTCGCGATTGGCTAGCTGGACCGAGATGATTGCGAGCGAAGCGATGACCATCGGTCGGAGGATCCGTCCGTGGGAAACTCCCGCTGACAAAGTGGCGGTCAATTCCCCCGTTCGCCGCAGCCAACCGGCAGTGAAGAGGAACGCCATCAGCGTGATGATCGTGCCTGTCATGTCGAAAAGCAGCAGCAGGTACGGCCCGTAGAACTTGGCTAGCACCAGCGGCAATGAATCGCCGACTTTGGATTGAGCGATCAGATCGTCCATCGCTGTGAACGCGTGAAACACGATGAAGATGCCCGCCAACGACAAAAAGCACACACAAACGGTGCGCAAGAAGAGGATCAGGACATAGCGATCGATCTGGGTCACGATGCGGCGGGCTGGGTCTTGAAGGCGAACCGGGCTGTTGAGAGCCAGGCTTCGAGATATCAGGTGAACGAGGGAAAACGGATTTCTCCCGTCCCGCCTTACCATCGCATCCAACCCACCGACGCCTCAAGATCAATCGTCGGTGGCTGAATTTGTAGCACGGTGGTCTCCACCGTGAGTTTGCGCTCGGCTGGCTGGGAGGCCCCAGCCAGCTACGATTTGGTTGCGATGGCTGGATCAGTCGACCAGTTGGGCGCCGGGCGGCAGTGGGTCGGCGTGGATGATCACGTCGCCTTGCGAGTCAACTCGATTCGATTGGTAGGATCGAGGTGCGAACGAGTCGCCTTGGATGACTCCGCCGTATCCATCAGTGGGATAGCCACTGCCGGGAACGATGGTTTCACCGTAACCGAGCGTGCCGCTGCCGAGATACGGGTCGACCGAGCCTTCGTAGTAACCTGGCATGCTGGCACTGTATTCACTGCCGCATCCGTCGCCGACATAGGCTTGCGGTGCAGGGCAGGTCGAGCAGGTTCCCGCGGAAGCTTGAGGTGCAGCGTAGGGCACATAAGCAGGTGCGGGCGCATAAACCGGTTGTTGTGGGATCATCGGTGGTGCCGCTACGGCTGGGCCGCGATTGAACAATCCACAGGATCCCGTGTTGCAACCGCCAGCGTTTGGTGCGGGCGGTGGAGCAAACGGGTTGACGGCGCGACCGATCGCGCTGGCTCGATTGCAAAGACCACAGTTTGCACCGCGGCCGAAGAAGAAGTTTCTCATTCCTGAGCAGCCGGTCGAGGTAACCGTGACCGTCACGAGCATCAGGAGCGTTAGAGTTCGGATTGTCATCAGAGTTTCCTTGACTGGCAAAGCAGGCGGATCGGGCAAGGTGGACCCAAAGGGAAAACCGAGCCTAAACGTTGGCCTTGGCATCAAGACCACTCAAAAGTAGGACGCTCTGCGTGTTGTGCAAATGCAACACGCTAATTTTGGGCAACAATTTGTTGACAAAACGCCACATCCCACCTTCAGAAGGGCTGTGGTAGCTTGGACGCCCCGCACGATTCATACGACCCGTTTGATTGTTCGCATGATGCAGCTCCCTCACTTTCACGACCACAAGTCGCTGATGAACGACAACGCCATCAGCCGATCATCCGGTTCCTCGATTCGCGTCATCGCGGAACGGGGCACGCCCCCGCGTGCGATCCCGCCTTGGTCGCTCAGCGTCACAGTGCTCAAAATCACAGTGCTCAGCATCACAGCGTTCTGCATCACGCTATGCGGTGCGATCGTGTCACCACCGGCTCCAGCCCACGCGGGCCAGCCGTTGTCGTTTGACACGAGCAGCTTCTCAAAGCCTCTGACTTTGTCCGAGTCCAGCCATTGGACATCAAGCGAAACGATCGCGGCGAAAGATGTCGCCGAGCTCGAGCAGGCAGAAGAGATCGAGCGTCAGGCTGAAATGCAATTGGACGCGTCTGAGTCGCTGGCGTCCGTCCGTCCAGCCGCGGACGCCGTGATTCATCCGTCGTCGATGATTCCTCCGGGATCGTTCACCGTTCCAGCACCCTCCAGTTTGCAGCGGTGTTTGTCGAGCGATCGCTATTGGTTGATCAGCACGCGCCACATCACCAGCACAGCTTGTCGAGCCAACCTGCAAAACCCTAACCTGCGTATCTCGCGGCTGAATCGTTGCGGTCGAGTCACCCCGTCCAGTCTGGACGAATACCTCGCGACGTTTGATCCAAGCCGCCCGCGAGTCATCTATGTGCACGGCAACCGCCGATCCGCACCGCTGGCCATCGAACGCGGTTTGGATGTCGCTCGCGAATTGGAGTCGAACCGCTGCGGCCAAGTGCCGATGGATTTTGTGATCTGGAGTTGGCAGAGTGATCGTGAAACGTTCGCAATCACGGATGCTCGCATTAAAGCTGAACGGACCGACGCGCAAGGTTTGTATTTGGCTTGGTTGCTGCATCGTCACGTGGACGCCGCTCAGCCGACGGCGCTGATCGGCTTCAGCTTTGGTGGCCGCATCGTGACAGGCAGCTTGCACGCTTTGGCGGGCGGAACGATTGGTCGTCGTCGATTGAGCGAAGAGCCCGTGATGGCCGCCAACCTCGATGTTGGCTTGTTGGCTCCCGCGATCCAGAGCGATTGGTTGATGCCGCACGGGTACCACCGTTTGGCGACTCAAAACATGAATCGACTGGTGCTGCTGTACAACCAACGCGACGCAATCCTTAAGAACTACTGGCTGCTTTCGCGAATCCGTGGCACACGTGCTTTGGGGTACACCGGCCCAACGCGGTTTGCGCCTCGGTATGACGGATCGCCGCTGCCGGTTCGTTCGCGAGATTGTTCACCGACGGTCGGAAAGGCTCACTCAGAAGAAGATTACTACAAGCGATCGTGTTTCGCCGGTCGCGAAATGGCGACGTTGCTGACTAGTTGCCAGCAAATCGACTGATTGGCGGGCTTGGTAGGCGGGCGGTTGGTCTCATCGGCCGCAACGCGTTAGCGTCCGGTTCGTGGTTTGTTGCCGTGTGGTGACGCTCACTGGCTGGCTGTTGAAATCCCCACAGCCCGAACAGTTTGACTAAGCCGAGGACTTTGCCTGTTGGTTGCGACGCGCGAAAGTGCGAACGCGTTGTACCGGACCGATCGATCGCGACGATTCGATGGGTGTCGCAAAGGATCTGCGACGTTTACTTCGTTCGGTTTCACAGGATGCAGTGCCGCCAGTCTCATGAAAGTCAACTCTCTTCACGCGTCGGTTCCCGTATTGTTGGTTGCGATGTTGGCTGGTTGGGCCAGCAACGAGTGCCACGCCGATTGGCCCTTTCCTTTGCTGCGTCCCGATGGGGCTCAGCGGATCGATGTGATCGGACCGGTCGGTAGCCGGATGCCAGAATCGTATCGACGCCAATACAACCGTCCGACTTACTTTGGTGGCAAGACCGCAGCGATCATCGCTCCGTCCAGCCAAGAGGCTCGGGCGTGGCAACGAGCCGATGCATTGGGGTTGTATGACAACAACGGCCTCAAAGGAGCACTGAACGGCAAGCACTGCCCGCCGCAACGAGTCGAGCAACACTACTTCTATCCCAAGCCTTGGGAAGTTCTGACCGTTGGGCCTCGTCGATCGCGATCGGCCGATGCCGACGACGTCGATCGCTATGAAGAACCAGTCTTGATGAAAGAGGTCGCCCAGGAATTGGAAGAAGCGGAGACGTTGCATCGCCCCAATCCAGACGAACTGGAATCGGTCTTGCCGGAGCCCGAAGCTCAGCAACCCGTGCAAGACCCAGCCGCCGACGCGTTGGATCTGAACGACCAATCGTCCCTTCCCGCGACCCGCGATCCCGTCTTTGTGGCTCCCGTTAGCGGACTGATTCACCGCTAGTCGGCGAGTGTTTGATCAAGTGGCATAGGGATTGAGCCTGGATTGAGCACAACCACAGGTTGGGAACCTATGCCACTCTTGGCGAGACCCGCCCTCTTTCCCAGGGAATTCTCGCTCAACCTTTGCTTGACCAACAAGGAAGCCGCCACTAACCTGTGCGTAAGCGGGGATTCACCCCGCTCCCGCCTGCCACCTCCCACACGGCTACCGAATCAGTGTCTCCCCGGGATTGATTCGGATCGGCGATGATTTTTCGTCCCCATGCATTTGCTTGGAAGGAAATTCGTCGTGATAGATATTTCGTTGGTCACGCTGTCCAAACAGTCACCGCGATCCCCACTTCCCCACTTAGCCGTTGCGGGACTCTTCTTTTTCTCTGCCCTCGGTTCCCCACCGAGTTCGGCAGCGGACGAACCCGATGCGGGCAACGTCAGTTTCCACGACGACGTCTTGCCAATCTTGCGAACCAATTGCTTTGGTTGCCATCAAGGTGCCAAGCAATTGGGCGAATACGTCATGACCGACTTTGATGCGTTGATTCGCGGCGGGGAAAGCGGCGACGCAGCGATTGTTCCCGGCGACGCCGATTCGAGCTACTTGGTCTCATTGATCACTTCGCACGATGGCGTTGCAGAGATGCCCAAATCGCCTCGGAAACCTTTGCACGAAACCGAGGTTGAAACGATTCGGAAATGGATCGAACAAGGTGCCTCGAACGATTCGCCCGAATCATCCGGTCCACATTTTGATGCGGATCATCCGCCGATCTACGCCGGGCCGCCGACCCTGCCATCGATCGATCTTTCGCCCGACGAGCAAACTCTCGCCATCGCGGGTTACCACGAGATCTGTTTGCTAGACGCCAATTCAGGCGAAATGCAAACTCGATTGGTTGGCATCTCGCCTCGCATCAACTCCGTGCGTTTTTCACCTGATGGATCACGCATCGCGGCTGCCGGCGGTACACCCGGCGAACTCGGTGAGCTTCAAATTTGGAACGCATCGACCGGCGAGCTAGAACTTTCGCGGCAGGTCACCTACGACACGATCACTGGTTTGTCGTGGTCGCCCGATGGTTCCAAGATCGCGATCGGAGCGAACGACAACACGGTGCGAGCCTTGGACGCGGCCAGTGGCGAACAAGTCTTGTTCCAAGGGGCTCACGAAGATTGGATTCGCGACACGGTCTTCACGCCGGACGGCAAGCACTTGGTTTCGGTCGCTCGCGACATGACGTGCAAGTTGACCGAGGTCGAAACCGAACGCTTCATCGACAACGTCACGTCCATCACACCGGGAGCTCTCTCTGGCGGCCTGTCCAGCGTCGCAATGCATCCTTCCCGCGATGAAATCGTCGTCGGCGGGGCCGATGGTGTGACCAAGGTCTATCGTGTTTTCCGTCAAACCAAACGACAAATTGGTGACGACGCAAACTTGATCCGCAATCTGCCGCGGTTGAATGGACGCATCCGCCAAGTCGTTGTGAACTCGGCCGGCACGCATCTCGCCGCCGTCGCAACGATCGACGGTCACTCCGAACTACGAGTTTGGAAGTACGACTTCACCGGTGAATTGACCGACGAACTCAAAGCCATCCTCGGCAAACGCGTTGCGAATCGTTCGGCCGAAGAAAAGAAGAAGGTCGACGGATCGGCCAATCAAACGACCACGCAAACGGTGCACTTTGAACTGCCCAACGCCGCGGCGTACGCGATCGAACTTGCTGGCGACGGAAGCGTTTTTGTCTCCGCCAACGATGGCCAGATCCGTCACCTTGATCCAACCGGCAAATTGGTTCGAACCTTCCACGCGGTGCCGCAGTCTGGAGCGGAAGGGCGCGAGCCCTCCGGTTCCACTGCACCGGGCGGCTTGCGCCGTTCCGCTAAAGGCGAAGGTCCTCTCGGGACCGATCGCGAGCTGGACTTCTCATCCACCGCCAAAACTGACGATTTACCTTCCGAATCGCCGGTCAATCTGTCGGAACTGGTCGAGCTATCCGTTGTTCCTGAATCGATTTCGCTGACTTCGCCCTACGACTACGTTCAACTCGTCGCCATCGGGAAACTGCGAGATGGATCGACGGTCGACGTGACGCGTCAAATCACGGTTTCAAAATCTGATGCCTTCGCCAGTCTTCCTGGTGGGCTGATTCGTCCTCGAGGCAATTCCGTTGGCGAAGTCACCGTCAGCTTTGGTTCGCATCAACACACGCTGCCGCTCGAGATCACCGGGCAGAGCGAATTTGCCGTTGACTTTATCCGCGATGTTAATCCGGTGTTGTCTCGTTTGGGATGCAACCAAGGCACCTGCCACGGGGCTCAGAAAGGCAAGAACGGATTTCGGTTGTCGCTGCGAGGTTACGATCCGATCTTCGACATCCGAGCCCTGACGGATGACTTGGCCGCGCGACGCATCAATCCATCGGCTCCCGACGATTCGATGATGCTTCGCAAACCGCTGGGCACCACGCCTCACGAAGGCGGCACGCTGATGAAGAAGGGCGATCCCTATCACGCGGTTTTGCATCGCTGGATCGCGGATGGTTCCAAGCTAGATTTGGAAACGCCACGCGTCGCCTCGCTTGAGATTTCGCCACGCAACCCCGTCGTTCAGTCCACTGACGCTCGACAACAGGTCCGCATCGTCGCGACCTATGCCAACGGCGACATTCGAGACGTCACGCGGGAAGCGTTCATCAGTTCAGGCAACACCGAAATCGCGACCGCGAAAACTGGCGGGTTGCTTCAGGCCGTTCGGCGTGGTGAAGCACCCGTGCTGGCTCGTTTCGAAGGTGCCTACGCCGCCACGACGTTGACCGTGATGGGTGACCGTTCGGGATACGAACAAGCCGAAGTGGATACTTGGGGTCGGATCGATGAGTTGGTCGCTCAAAAGTGGGATCGAATGAAGATCATTCCCAGCGACGTTGCCAACGACGCCACCTTCCTCCGCCGAGTGCACTTGGACCTGACTGGATTGCCTCCGACCAGCCAAGCGGTTCGTGAATTTTTGGCGGATGAGACGCCTAGCAAATTGAAACGCCAAGCCGTGATCGATCGCTTGATCGGCAACGAGGACTTCGTCGAATATTGGACGAACAAGTGGGCGGATCTGTTGCAGGTCAACCGCAAGTTCCTCGGCGTCGAAGGCACGAAACTCTATCGCGATTGGATCCGCAAAGCGGTCGAGGAAAATCGTCCGTATGACGAGTTTGCCTATCAAATCCTGACGGCGTCTGGTTCCAATCAAACCAACCCCGCCGTGTCGTACTACAAAGTCCTCCGGACCCCCGAGGACACAATGGAAAATACGACGCACCTGTTCCTTGGCATTCGATTCAATTGCAACAAGTGCCACGATCACCCATTCGAACGCTGGACCCAAGACCAGTATTACGAACTGGCGGCCTACTTCGCCAAAGTCGATCGAAAAAAGGATCCGGATTCCGGCAATCGAAAGATCGGTGGCACGGCGGTCGAAGGTGCCACGCCGCTGTTTGAGATCATCGCCGACTCAGCTGATTCCGAAGTCCAACACGCTCGGACGGGCGAAGACGTTGTGCCGTCGTTCCCGTACGAATTGGCCGGCAACACCGCCACTGAAGCTGATCAGCAGACTCGAAGTGCATCATCGGACGGACAAACGTTGGTTTCGAAATCCGACGACGCACCGACACGACGTGAGGAACTGGCGAACTGGATGACGGATCCGACGAATCCGTACTTCGCACGTTCTTACGTCAACCGCATCTGGGGCTACATGACCGGTGTTGGTTTGATCGAACCGATTGATGACATCCGAGCGGGCAACCCGCCGACCAACCCACAATTGCTGGACTACCTGACCGACGAGTTCATCGGTTCGAACTTTGACACTCGACACCTGATGCGTTTGATCGTCAGTTCACGAACGTATCAGTTGTCGGTTGAGTCCAATCAATGGAACGAAGACGATCACCTGAACTACTCTCACGCGACGCCGCGACGTTTGCCCGCCGAAGTAATTTTCGACGCGGTCCATTCGCTGACGGGTGCCACCAGCCAAATCCCTGGCATGCCAGCTGGGACACGGGCCGCCGCTGCGACGGATTCGGGAGTGGCGTTGACCGACGGATTCCTCGCGAATCTTGGTCGTCCTGTGCGAGAGACCGCGTGCGAATGCGAACGAGGCACGGACCTGCAACTGGGGCCAGTGATGGCGTTGATCAGTGGTCCGACGATCGGTACCGCGATCAGCGACCCGAAGAACGAGCTTGAGAAGATCGTCGCTGAAAACTCCACCGACGAAGCCGTCACGGAAGAAATTTTCTTGCGAGCTTTGGGACGCTATCCGAGCGACAAAGAGCGAGCCGCTTTCGCGACCATTCATTCGCAGATCGCAGGCGACCACGAAACGCTGGTTCAACGATTGGCCGATGCCGAGGCGGCTTGGGCGGAGCGTTTCCCCAAGTTAGAAGCGTCTCGCAAAGAGATGTTGGCGAAGCTCGCCAAGGACATCGAAGCTCGACGTGCGGAAATCGCTGATGAACGAGCCAAGATGGAAGCCGAGCGGCAAAAGAAGATCGATGAGGCTACTCAGAAGCTTGCGGATCAAGAAGCGAAATTGCCCGAGTTGGTCAACGCGTTTCTGAAGGAGAAGAAGGCCGACACGGAATGGCATCCTTTGGCACCGACCGGACTGTCCGCGACCAACCAAGCGACGTTGGCGGTCCAGCCCGACCGCAGCGTTCTGGCGAGCGGGAAACAGGGCAATGGTTCCTACATTGTCGATTTTGAAACCAACCTGACCGGCATCACTGGTTTCCGTGTGGAAGCATTGACCGACCCGAGCCTGCCGCAAAACGGTCCCGGCCGCGCGGGCAATTTCGTGGTCACGGAAATCACCGTTCGTGCTGGCTCGGCTGGTTCGGATGAGGCTGATACCAAACCCAAAGATTTGCCTGCGGTCAAAATTGCCCGCGCGTCAGCGGACTTCTTGCAGAACGGTTTCAAGATCGAAAGCACGTTCGATGGAAATGCGGGCAACCAATCTGCCTGGGCGGTTTCCGGAGCGAATGGACACGAGCACTGGGCAACGTTCCAGTTCGCCAAGCCGATCGACAGCGAAGGCAAGACACGTCTGCGATTCGAATTGGCGCAAAACCACAACGCAAAGGATCACCAACTCGGTCGGTTCCGCATCAGCGTGACCACCGACTCAGGCGAAATCCCATTGGGATTGTCCGAGACTTTCGCGGCCGCGGAACGCACCCCGGCCGACCAGCGTGGCGAAGCGTTGTCCAAGGCGATCGATCAGTACGTTTCCACGCTCAACCCCGATTTGAAGTCGGCCCGTGACGGACTGAACCAAGCCAAACGTCCGCTGCCGGAAGACGAGCAGATCGTCGCTCTGCAAAAGCGACTGAAACGCTTCGAGGCTGAAACACCAATCGACCCGTCATTGGTCGAACTGCGAGCCAACGTGGAACGGTCCAAGACTCAACTGGGCAGCATTCGCCTGACTGCCGCGGAAGACCTAGTCTGGGCTCTCGTCAACTCGCCCGCCTTTTTGTTCAACCACTGATTCGTCGCCACCAATCTTCGAGAAAACAATGTTGTCTTTCAAAGGCCCGCGTGCCAAAGATCTTTGCGACCCTCATTTGGGCGAAACCCGGCGTGCGTTTTTGCGAGTCGGTGGTGCGTCGCTGTTTGGATTGTCGCTGCCACAACTCATGCAGTTGCAATCGAGCCAAGCTCAGGCTGCTGAGGCGACCGGCAAAGCGGACGCTCACCACAGTGGTGGACCAGGATGGGGCAAGGCCAAGTCGATCATCATGGTCTATCTTCAAGGTGGCCCGAGTCATTTGGATTTGTGGGACCCCAAGGAAAACGTTCCGGACAACGTCAAAAGCCAGTTCAAGCCAATCTCGACCAAGATTCCCGGCGTCAAATTCACAGAGAATCTGCCGCGTTTGTCTCAGGTGAACGACAAGTTCACGATGATTCGGTCGATGTCGTACACGCCCAACGGTTTGTTCAATCATACCGCGGCGATCTATCAAATGATGACGGGATACACGACCGACAAGGTCAGCCCATCGGGACAGCTCGAACCGCCATCGCCAAAGGACTTTCCGAACTTTGGCAGCAACATCGTCAAGATGAAACCGCTCGACGAACCAATGTTGCCGTTCGTTATGCTGCCGCGTCCGTTGCAAGAGTCAAACGTTGTCGGCAAAGGTGGCACGGCTGGTTTTCTAGGTAAAGCGTTTGATCCATACACGCTGTATCCACCCGGCGATGACATGGACATGGACAAGCTGCAAAAGATTCGCACGGATGACCTGTCGCTTCGCGACGAGGTCTTTGATGTTCGTCTGCAGCGGCGAGCCAATCTGCGTCAGGCTTTGAACGAGCAAATGCCGGTCATCAACGAAGCGGTTGAAAAGTTTGAGCTGGACCAAAACTACGACCGAGCACTCTCGTTGATTTTGTCCGGTCGTGCTCGCGACGCGTTCCAGTTGTCCGCCGAGGACGATGTCCTTCGTGACGCGTACGGTCGCAACTCATTCGGTCAAAGCTGCTTGCTCGCTCGTCGTTTGGTCGAGGCTGGCACGCGAGTCGTCGAAGTCATCTGGCCCAAGGTCGCCAACAGCGACAATCATTCCTGGGACCATCACTCGGGGCTTTCCAAACGGATGAAGGATCAATCGGCTCCGATGCTGGATAACGGATTGACGACCTTGATCGAGGATTTGGACCAACGTGGCATGTTGGAAGAGACCTTGGTCGTCGCCGTTGGCGAATTCGGACGCAGCCCACAGCGTGGTGTCAGCACGTCGGGCAACAACAACTCCGACGACGGTCGCGATCACTGGCCTTATTGCTACACCGCCGTGGTTGCCGGTGCGGGCATGAAACGAGGCTTTGTTTACGGAAAGAGCGACAAGACCGCATCGGCCCCTGTTGATAATCCGGTGCATCCCGCGGAGCTCCTCGCAACGATCTACCACAGCTTCGGCATCGATCCTGAAACGATCGTCTACAACCACCTCAACCAACCCCGCGAGTTGGTCAAAGCACAGGCAGTGACGTCTCTGATGACTTGATCGGTTGGTAACCGGATTCTCTGGAATTCGGACGCGCCACTAGAAAGAGAACGTTAACCGTCTACTTGCGCCACCGAATTCTTGGCGAATCCGGCTACGATTGGAGATCGTTGTAGTACATGAGGCCACGAATCCTCGAGCGTGGGACTTGTGCATTGGACTCGTTGCCTCGTCCACTACCTACGTTGATTGGATGAAGTTGGTGGCAAGAATCGGTTCAAGTGACACAATCGGTTCAACCAGGCCGTACGTTGGGCGACTGCGAGGGATTCCGTTTTTCATGACGTGCTCGCTCATTCGGCGGAGCAACAAATTCAATGGTCAACCTGTTGAATTTGATTGCTTCCACTTTTCCGAGTGTTTGAGCCGTGTCTCCATCGTTGTTTTTCGCTGCCATCTTCTGTGGAAGCTGCTTCCTTCTCTTCGTGGGTAGCGCCGACGCGATCGAAGAATGGGAATGGAAACGACTGACGCGAAAGCGGCTTCCGAAACTTCGCAGCGGCAAAGCGTTTGATGCTGCATCCGCGAGGTCGGTCGATCAGTCTGCCGCGGCGTCGAAGACCGATGTGACCAAACACCCGAACCGATGGAAAGGTTGGCGATCGGCGAGCGTGCAATCGGTCAAAGATGAATCCCCGGATTGTCGCTCTTTCGTTTTCGTTCCGACCGACGGCGAACCGTTTCCACCATTCTTGGGCGGCCAGTATTTGACCGTGCGATTGAACGATCTTTCGACGGGCAAGAACGTTTCGCGTTGCTACAGCCTTTCAAGCGGACCCGATGAACCGCATTACCGAATTACGGTGAAACGGGTTCCGGGCGGGACGATGAGCAACTTGCTGCACGACACAATCGATGTGGGCGATCGGATCGAGATCCAAGCTCCCAAGGGCAAGTTCCATTACTCGGTGGAAGCAAGCCAAAGCGAAAATCCCACGCCGCTGAACTTGATCGCGGCGGGCATCGGGATCACGCCAGTGCTTTCGATGCTGTTTCAGAGTCTGAACGAGCGGATGGACCGCGAAGTCAATTTGTTCTACCAAGTCCGAAATGCAGTCGACGCACCCTTCCTGGCACCCATTCGCGAAATTGCGAAAATGCTGGAGGCCACGACCGGCGTTCGTGTGCATCTTTGGTTCAGCAAACCTGAAGATGATGATCTACGACCTGGGGATTCAATCGGACGATTGTCAGCGGAGCAGATCGTGGATCGTCTCGGACATCACCGCGGCGAATATTTGATCTGCGGACCGGACGTGTTCATGAATGCGATTGCCGAGGGATTGATCGAGTGCGGAGCGTCCGCGAATGACGTGATGTTCGAATCATTTGGCGGGAAGTCCAAGTCGGCGGGAGCGTTGGCGGTTCCGGCCTGCGACCCTTGTCCTGATGAGTCAGACGCTAATGAGACTGGATCAGACGATTCGATTGGCTGGAACGTGACGTTTCAAACCAGCGAGAAGTCCGCCTTATTTGAGGCTGGGATGGACGGACTGCTGGACGTTGCTGAATCGCTGGACGTGGATGTCGACTCAGGGTGCCGCTCGGGTGATTGTGGTGCTTGCGTCCGTCGTTTGCTCTCGGGCGAAGTGAAATACGCCGAGCCGCCGGAGTGCGACGTGGAAGAAGGCGAAGCGGTCCTGTGCGTTGCCAAACCGCTCAGCGAAGTCGTCGTCGACGCGTGATCTCGCACCGTAGGCCAGGTTCCACCTGGCGATGGTTGCAGGCCGGTTGAGTTTGCATCTCAATCGAACGATCGTTCACGAGGACGCCTCGCTTGGTTCCCAAGCATCGGCGTGGTTGCCATGTAAAACATGGCCTACGGGGCGGGCGCGCATCCGCGAGGCGGGAAATGGTTTGCCGATTTAGGCGGTGCTTTTGCTTAGCAGCCAATCGGCCAGTCTTGGTGAGATCGCGTTGATTGCCATCAAGGCTCGGACCTTTGGTGGCAACACGATTTCAATCTTGCGTTTTTGGATGCATCGCAAGACAGCATCCGCGACGTCTTCGGGTGGCAATCCCTTCAGCTTGGCACCGCCGCCGGGTTGAGCTGCCGTGGCTGGAACGCCGGCTTTCTTGTCGGTTTGGTAGCGGTCGATCGGTTGATCGTCGTCGCGGCGAATTGGTCCCGGACACACCACGCCGACATGGATCCCGTCCGCTTCCAACTCCATTCGAAGTTGTCGCGAAAATCCGACTAGAGCGTGTTTGGCGATGACGTAGCCACCGAGGTAGCGCGGTGCGACTCGGGAGGCAAGCGAGCCAAGGTTGACGATCGTGCCTCGCGACTTCTTCAGTTCTTCGTAGGCGGCATGGCAACATGTCCATGCAGAGACAACATTGTCGCGAAACATTGATTCGAGTTCCGCGGCACCGCTGTTGATTAGCAACCCACGGTCGCTGCGTCCGACAACGTTGACCAAAACGTCCAGCGATCCAAATTTTGCAACGTGATGTTCGACCAACAAGTTCATCGCGTCCGAATTACAAGCGTCACCGGCGAAGGTGTTGACGTTCTCGCCACTGAATTCGCTCGCCAAAGTCGTTGCCGCTTGGTCCAGCCGTTCTGGATTGCGTCCCAGCATCGTGACCGAATAGCCCTCGCCGAGCAGACGACGACAGACGTGCAGACCCAAGCCCGCGGAAGCTCCCGTGACGATGGCCGATGGAGTCTTCGTCGGCGAAGTCACACCCATTCTTGCGTGGTGGGTTTGATCACGATTTCGGGCACACAAGCTCGCGGTGGCAGCTGGCAAATCGACAGCACGACCGACGCGATGTCTTCCGGCTGCAGGATCGATTCCTTGTGCTCTTGGCTGACCGGTACGGGACGGTTGTCCAAGATCGGCGTGTTGACTTCGCCCGGATAAACGTTGGTGATTCGAACGCCTTCATGACGGACTTCGTTGGCGACGGCGGTGCCCATCGCGGTCATCGCGAATTTGCTGGCACAGTAAACGACTCCGCCCAGCGTGATGGCTCGTTTGCCGGCCACGGAGGAAATATTGATGATCAGGCCATCGTGCCGGTCACGCATCGCACCGATGACTTGGTGGATGCAGCGGTAGGCACCGGTGGCATTGATTCGTAGAACGCGGTCCCACTCATCTGGATCCATTTCCGCCATGGTTCGTTTGGCGATGTTGATCCCGGCGCTGTTGACCAAGATGTCCACGTCACCCACGTTCGTGCGGACGTCTTGGAAGAAAGCTTCGATGCTTTCGTTTTCGGCAACATCGATGGTGTGCGTTCGAACAGGGCTGGGCGAATCGATCGACCCGGCGAGTTCTTTCAGGGGTGCCTCACGACGGCCACCGATGGTTACTTTCGCACCCGCCATCGCCAATTCGCGAGCGATCCCTGCACCGATTCCGGTGCCTCCACCGGTGATGGCAACGACTTTGTCTTTCAAATTCATGGTGGAATGCAAGTTGGGGGGATGATGCGTGGGGGAAGTTTGATTTTCGATTTGCGGCGGGCATTTCGCAATCCCCCCTTGGCGACACGGTTATAGTGAGGATGCTTGTTTTGCTCCCCCCTCACTCTTGTTTTCCCACAGGAAAATCGATGTCACGTTTTTTGCTTCTCACGCTCGCCCTGGGTTGTCTGATGAATGCTCCTCAACCTGTTTCCGCCGCTGACTCCACCGCGGATCACGAATGCGTGTTGGCTCACGAGGCCAAAACCATCGAAGGCAAGGAAGTGGATCTGCACGACTACGAGGGCAAAGTCGTCCTGATCGTCAACGTCGCCAGCAAGTGCGGCTACACCAAGCAGTACGCTGGATTGCAATCGCTGTACGAAGCCCACAAAGACGACGGGTTGGTCGTCCTCGGATTCCCTTGCAATCAATTCGGTTCGCAGGAACCAGGTACGAACGCGGATATCCTGGAATTCTGCAGCGCTCGGTACAACGTCACGTTCCCGATGATGGGCAAGGTCGACGTCAATGGCGATGACGCGTCGCCTTTGTACAAACAATTGACCAACGTCGAAGCCAAACCGGCGGGCAAAGGTCCGATCAGTTGGAACTTTGAAAAGTTCTTGATCGGTCGCGATGGTCAAGTCGTCGGACGTTACAAATCGAAGGTCGCGCCATCGGACGAAGAATTGGTCTCGGCGATCAAGTCCGCTTTGAAGGGCTGATAGCGAGACGTCAGCGCAAAAAAAACGGGGCGAACTTGTCATGCAAGTTCGTCCCCATTTTTGTTTGATCGCGTAGATTCCACAGGAGCACCCCGGTGACTTCGTGGCCGGTGATCCGTTGTTCGGTCGGATGTCCGAATCAACACGGCCGACGAAGTCGGTTGAGGTCGCTTTGTGGAGAGCGTTACGTCAGTGGTTCTCCGGGTAGCCCCGTCGTAGGGGGCTCCCCTGAGATCCGAATTCAATTAGCAACCGCAAGCTGGTGCAACATCGCAGCCAGCGTCGCAACCGCAGTCGTTTCCGCAGCCACAGCCGTGTCCGCCGAGGATGCCCTTGAGCAAGCTACGGATAGGACCAGCCGAAGCAGGTGCACATGCTGGAGCACAAGCGTCTGCACAAGGATCTGCACATCCGCAAGCTGGAGCTGGGCAGCAAACAGTCACTGGGACTTGCTTGCAGACAACTCGTGGCACGCAACGAGTCACGGTGTAAGGCTCGCAAACTTTGCGGCACTTCTTGACCTTGATCGTTTCTTGGTAGCACTCTTTGCGGCAAGTCGTGTAGCACACGGTCTTGGTGCGGCATTCTGGGATCATCTTGCACACTTTGTACTCGACGGTCTTGGTACGGCACTCAGGAACCATCTTGCAGACGGTGTACTTGCAAACTTTGGTGCGAGGCTCGCAAACCATCTTGCAAACGGTGTAGTTGCAAGTCTTGGTGCGGCACTCAGGAACCATTTTGCAGGTCGTGTAGTTCACAGTCTTTTGACGGTTTTCGCAAACCATCTTGCAGACCTTGTACTCAACCGTCTTGGTACGGCACTCAGGAACCATCTTGCACACGGTGTAGTTGCAAGTCTTGGTACGGCACTCAGGAACCATCTTGCACACTTTGTACTCAACGGTCTTGGTGCGGCACTCAGGAACTCGACGGCACACGGTGTAAGGGATTTCACGAGTACGGCATTCTGAGACGTACTTGGTGCAAGTCACTTCTTTTTGCTCGCAAGTTGGGACCCAGACTTTCTTGCAGATCGTCTTGGGGCAACCTTGAACGCATTCCACTCGGCATTTGCCGGGGCGGTACACGGTTCGGCAAGTTGCTGCATCGAAGTACGAAGTACCGGGCTCACGCACGGTGCGACGAATCATCGGTCCAGGAACGGTTTCCGTCACAGTTTCCCAGTGTCCACCTTTGACCGTGATGGTCTTGGTGTACGTTTGAGGAACGCTGACGCGGTAGGTTTCCGTGCGAACTTTTTGTTCTTGCACGGTGTTGTAAACCGTGTAGTTGATGTTTCGCGTACGAGTTTCGTACGTTGGCACCATCACGGTGTAGTTCGTCACTTTTTGACGAGTTTCGTACACTGGCTTGTTGACCGTGTAGTTGATCGTCTTCGTACGAGTTTCGTACACAGGTTTCTTGACTGTGTAGTTGATCACCCGTTGGTGCTGTTCGTAAACAGGCTTGTTAACGGTGTAGTTGATCGTTTTCGTACGTGTTTCGTACACAGGTTTCTTGACTGTGTAGTTGATGACCTTTTCACGAGTCTCGTACACAGGCTTGTTGACTGTGTAGTTGATCGTGCGTTGGCGTGTTTCGTACGACGGTACCATGACCGTGTACTGAACTTCTTTTTGGTGAGTCTCTGGAACCATTCGCGTACGGTTGACCACTTGGTCTTCGAAGTACACTTCGTTCCGTGTGCGGTAGCGAGTCTCTTCGACTTGCTCCATCACAGTTTCGCGAACGGTTCGCATCACGGTGTACGAGCCACCGGCGACGGCGGAACCGTCAGCGACAACCGAACCACCAGCGACAGCTGAGCCTTCTGCCATTACCGATCCATCGGCAACAACGGAACCACCACAGCTGCTACAACCTTCGTAGCTGATCGCGCCGCTGTAAGCAGCGTGAGCAGCATTAGCGCCCGAGACGATCGAGATGATCATCAATGCAGGCAACAACCACAAACGTTTCATCGTAAGTTTCTCCACAGGTAACAACGGGACGTTGTATGAACGCAGCTTCCTTTGGCCTGCCGGATACCCCCCGGCTTGACCTCTAAACCAATCAAAACCCAGACTGCTAAACCGATCCGCTGCCTGATTCACTGTCACGGTCGTGCAGATTGCCCGTCGACTGAACGAAGGCCGAGGCTGCGGGAGTGAGAGCGGGACGGCCCACACGTGGGCCAGGGAGGGTCGGTAAGGCTTCACTTACCAGCCGGTCAGAGATAAGCTGTGCCCAATGCGTGTGAGGCACAGGCGAGAACTCTGCGGACTAGTAAAACTGATCTTGATGCACAAACTTCATCGTCTGCGGAACACTCGTTGAACAAGCAAACAGGGCAGTCCTGGCAAAACGGAACGATTGGGTCGTCAAGTCCTACCGACCTTGCAGGTTGTTCCAATCGCAACGACTGTGCGGCTGGATCATGAATATGAACACCGATCACGAAACGAGCGATTCAGGTGGTTCCGATGAGGGCGATCGTAGGGCCGAATTGTCGACTCCCGCGGTCGGTCGATTGTCTCTTTACTACCGCGAATTGCACCGGTTGCTGGCGTCGGGAGAGACGTCCACGAACAGCCGCGACCTGGGTGCGATGGTCAACGTTTCGCCCGCCGTCGTTCGTCGCGACCTCAGTTCGATTGGGTCAATTGGCCGCCGAGGTGTCGGATACGACGTGGCAATTCTGGCTGAACGGATTGGCGCGGTATTGGGGTCGGGCGTGCAGTGGAAAGCGGTGCTGATTGGCGTCGGTTCCCTGGGCAACGCGCTGTTGCGTTACCGCGGTTTTGAACGCCTGGGTTTCTCACTTGCGGCGGCGTTTGATACCGACCCAGCGAAGTATGGACACGAGGTCGGGGGCACGACCGTTCGTTCGCTGGACAATTTGGAAGAAGTGCTGGCGACCGCGAAACCGGAACTCGCCATCTTGGCGGTCCCGAGCGAACAGGCCAGCCAAGTGGCAACGCGAGTTCTGGCCGGCGGAATTCAAGGCATCTTGAATTTCGCACCGACGACGCTTCGCGTGCCACCGGGAACAGCCATCATCAATGTCGATCTGGCCAGTGAGCTGCAGCAACTGGCATTTCGAATTCAGAACCGCTGACGGGTTGAGGGTCGAGCACGAGCACGAGCACGA
>NZ_DDGH01000074.1:94997-99822 GCF_002337565.1 Rhodopirellula sp. UBA1907
CGAGCACGAGCACGAGCACGAGCTAGAAGCTAGAAGCTAGAAGCTAGAAGCTAGAAGCTAGAAGCTAGAAGCCGGCGACCCCGTCGCCTCTACTCAGTCGTCGACGCGGAGCATTGGGTTCCAGTTGCCGACTTTGTATTCCGTCCGTTTTCCGGAGGCGGGCATTCCTTTGGCCATCTCAGCTTTCAGCTTCTGAGTCAGCTCGCGAATGACCTTGGCGTTGTTGGGATCTTTCTTTCGTTCGCCGTGTGCCAGGTTGGTGAACTCGTCGGGATCGTTTTGGTGATCGTAGAGTTCGGTTCCTCGTTTGCCGTCGTCCCAAAGTGTCAATCGATAACGCTCGGTTCGAATGGAATAGCCGTAATAGCGTTGTTTGGCTTGGCGATCATTTCGCGCGACCATCGACATGGAATAGCCGCGACCTGTTTCTGATGGATCACGCAACATCGGCACGAGCGATTGTCCTTGCATCAGTTCTTGCGTGGGAACGTCGCACAATTCAGCGAGTGTCGGATACAAGTCGACCAGGCCAACAGGTGACTTGGCGATCGCACCTTCCGTGCGTCCTGGTTCCGCGATGATGAGCGGCACGCCAGCGACTTTGTCGAACAAAGCCTGCTTTTGCCACAATCCTTTTTCGCCAAGGAAGTAACCGTGGTCGCTGGTGAAGACCACGATCGTGTTCTTGTCCAAACCGGTGCGTTTCAGCGTGTCGAGCACCTTTCCGACTTGCGCGTCCATGAACGTTGTGCTGGCGTAGTAAGCCTGAATCGCTTGCCGTCGCAGTTCATCGTTGAGTTGATCTTGTTCCTTCTTCTTGCTCAACAGAGCCGCGGCGGGGACGTCCGCGTTGTCTTCTTCCACGTTGTCGAACAAAGGCATGTCTTCGAGCTTGTATGGCTCGAAGTATTCCTTCGGCGCGACATAGGGCGTGTGAGGTCGATAGAAACCGACGGCCAAGAAGAACGGGCGGTCGTTGCGTTTGGCACATCGTTCCAAGACCCACGATGCATCATCGGCGAGCATTCCGTCGGTGTGAGCTTCATCGGGACGAGGGGATGCGTACCAAGAGAGTGTTCCGCCGAACGCACCTTTTCGAAGCGTGAAGATGTCTGGTTCTTCGATCAGTCGATCGCAACCGGCAGGGTTCAGTTCCAATTCCCACGACGCGGGATCGTCGTGGCCGTTGGTTCCGACCGACTTGGGAACGTTGTAGTGGTACAGTTTGCCGACTCGTCCGGCGAAGTACCCATCCAAGCGAAATGCTTGCGGAAGCGACCAACGCTGGGGGATGGAATCACGGAAGATTTGGGCGTTGCCGTGAATGCCTGTCGTGTCGGGATAGAGACCGCACAGCATTGAATTGCGTGATGGGCCGCAGAGCGGGTATTGGCAGGCGGCGTTCTCGAACAAGACACCTCGAGCGGCCAGGCGATCGATGTTGGGTGTTTGAACGATCGGGTCGCCATAACAACCGATGCGCGTGTTCAGGTCATCGGAGATAAGAAAAAGAACGTTCTTACGCTGGCTGCCTTCTTTAGCATCCGGCTCTTGCCCAAATGCCGTTGGTGAACTGAAGGCAAAGCCGAGTAAGAGTCCGAGACAAAGGATCCGTTTGATGAACATCAATGCAACTTCCGCACGAGGATTGAGACTGGTGCAGCAAGTATACACGAGCGAAACCCACGACGTTGGGATTCAACATCGTGGGTTTCAGCTTCGAAGCGATGATGTCGATTCGCGATTGGCGGCGAATCGTTTTAGCCCTTCTAGCGTTGAACGCTCTCGTCTTCGGGACGCGTGGCCAATTGAGTTTCAGCATCCATCGCGGCCGGATCCAATCCAGGATTCATCTTTGGATAAGCCGATTCAGGGACCACATCGACGGCGACAATCGATTCGATTCCGGTGGCCGTGTCCAAGCTCACGAGCCCATTGGGAATTCCATCCGGCGTGGGCGCCGGGATCGCGTCGCCATCGACCAGCATGGTCGGAATGGCTGGTGCCGACTCAGGTGCATCCGGTGCGGTGTCGGGCGTGGGTGCGGGAACCAAATCGCCATCGACCAACATGATTTCGATGATCGCCGAGTTGGGCAACTCATCGGGAACCGCGTCCGGAATCGGAGCCGGAATGACTTCGCCGTCGACGACCATCGTGTCGATCGAGTGGACGGCGTCCGGCTCCGCATCGGCGACCGGTTTCGGCACCGGTTCGCCATCGACCAACATCATCGGGACTGGTGTCGCAACGATCGACGCCAAGTCGTGGGCGACGACATCCAACACGTCCGCTTCGATGCTCGCCCGCCGACGCGAGACATCTGCCAACAATCCACCCAATTCACGCGGCGTGAAGCATTCCGCCTGATCCGCCAACTTGCTGATTTGCCAAACCGCTTCATCGAGCAAGCAGTCCGGTGACGACTTCACCACCTGGGCTTGGTGAACGTCGCCTTCATTCAAATCGTATGGCAGATACGCTTCTTCCAACGTCACGATGACGGGCGAGCTTCCCGCCAAGCGATCGATGTCTTCCTCGACAACTTCGGGTTCAGTCGCGGACTCAGCCGATGTCTCGATCGCGGGGGGCGAGTCGATCGCCGGGGCCGAGAAGTCATGCTTGGCGATGAAGGGCAAGATCACCGAGGGCTGAGTGACATCGAAAGGTTCTTCCGCTGCGAGAGCAGCCAACTCTTCGCGAACGTCGATCGTGAATTTGTGAGGCGTCGGGGTTGGCTTCGATACCTTTTCAACGACTTGGCTTTGCAGCACGTTCTCGTCAAAGTCGACTTCCGGTTTGGATTCATCCAACCACCAACGGTTCAGAGCGACCGCTTGAGCCAAGGCTTCGTCGTCGGCGACGGCTGCTCCGATGGAAGGATCCAGTTCGCCGGCAACCGGTGGCAACTTTGCTTTGGTGCGAATCATCGCGAACGGTTCAAGGAACTGTTCCAGAGGAATGCCGATTTTGGCTGCGGTCGAAGCAGCGACGGCGGCCAGCATTTCGTTGAAGTCAGATGACGTGCGTCGAACGCTGGTGGTTTGAGCGGGAGCAACGTCAGTGTCGGCTGCGGCGAGTTGCAGTCCAGAGTTTGTTTCGGCGTCGTCCGTGGCGGGCAGGTCGGCTTCTGCGGGAGCGGCTTCAGGGGAAAGGTCGACGGTGACGGTTGGGATCGAATCGTGCGTGCCAGGAATCGCGACGATCTTTTGCTGGGCTTGGTCGGTGGCGGCTGCTTCGGTTGGCTTGGCGGATTCGTCGGTCTTCTTTTCGGTTTCGTCTTTGGCTTCTTCAACGACGACAGGTGTCGGATCGATGGGGGCGGCTTCTTCGTCAAAGCGATGGACGAGAATCGAGATGCCGCCGGTCAGAGCCGTGTCCACTCGCTTGGCGTGGGCGAGTGAGGGGGCCAGTCCCGCAGCGAAGACTGAACCGGCGATTGCGACCGACAAAGCGAGGCGTTTGGCGGTACTGGAACAATGACGAATGGGGGAAAGAGTTTTCATGATTCTATTTGGGCCGGAGGTCAGCGAACGACGTCTTGGAATAATAAGTTCACTGCGAAACCGGAGTTTGTATAAATGTGATGGTGGGCTGTGAGGTGGGACAGAGCGGCAAGGCATTGCCGAAGTTGGCGCCGCCAAAATCGTCTGATGGAGATCCCGCTCCAACGCACGCTATCGGCGACTTGGAGGGCTGGGGAATTGAAATCGCCTGGGAAAGCATTTCGTTTTCACCGCGACCGTTCAGGTTGTTCCGGTTGGGTAAAGTCCAGTCGGTTTCACGCCCGGTTTGGTGAAGATTTCTCCGCAATTCGCCAGCTGAAACGGTGTTCACGACTGGCTTCGGGATGAAACCAGCGATGGACGATTGTGTGAACGTTCAGCGGTGATGCGAGCTTCCCACCATTCCCAAGCGGAACGAAGCCGGTACGCTTTTGGTTGCTGCGGCGATGTCACCGCGGCTGGTTGGTCCCGAAGAATTTCACGAGCAGGTTTGTAGTTTTGAGTTCTGCCAAAGGTCCCCTTCTCGATCCCACGATGTTGTTCCGATTCGAAGTTCGGCTGCAACAGCACGCGTTGGATTGGACCTCGCGAGGGTTGTCTCTTCCAACGTCGTGCCGGGTGCCATCCTTTGCCGCGCTGTCAGGCGGGCCGATCTACGCGGATGTTCGCATTGCCTGGGACGTTTCCGGCATCGGATTTCATTTGCTCGTCAATGGAAAACGTCAGCTGCCATGGTGCCGCGAGACCCGGTTGGACGAGAGCGATGGTCTGCATTTGTGGATGGACACGCGAAACAGTCCCAACATTCACCGAGCCACACAGCATTGCCACCGGTTTCTTTGGTTGCCCGCCGGTGGTGGCCCAAAGCGGGAACGACCCGTCGCAGCGATGGTGCCCATTAATCGGGCGCGGACGAATCCAAAGCCAATCCGGCCGGACGCTTTGAAGATTCACGCGATTCCGCGTCATGATGGTTATGAGTTATCGGGTTTGATACCCGCCGAGGCTTTGACGGGCTACGACCCGAAGGATCAATCTCAGATCGGTTTCTACTATCTCGTCGCAGACCGAGAACTGGGCAACCAAGCGTTGACGCTCAGCACTGATTTCCCCGTCGCGGAAGATCCATCGTTGTGGTCCGAAGCCGCGTTGATATCGAACTCATAGATGGTCGCAACGTTTGCGGCCACGTCCAGGAAGAGTTGCTGATTCGAAAGCGTCACGTTGGGTGAGCTATGTAGGCGTTCGCCTGGGCTGCTTACAGTTTGATGTCCTGCAGTTTGTTGATGCAGATATTAATGCTGCTTTCGCGCACCGCA
>NZ_DDGH01000074.1:100072-101103 GCF_002337565.1 Rhodopirellula sp. UBA1907
CTCCCCAACTGCGGAGGTCGTGCAGTTTATCGATGCCGCGTTTTAGCGGGTTTCAGAATTTGAGAACCTCTCCCGAAACGAAGTTTTGGGGAGAGCGACCGTAATGAATCTGGCAAGTGTGAGCGATCAAAAATCTTAAATTTTTTGATTCCGTGGCGTTCTCTGCGCAGCATTTCCAACGGCGGGCTCTTGGGTAAAAGCTCGCTTCGATTAAACTTTCAGACTGGTACCGCGTGGCAACACGCGAGTACGTCGGGCCGCCGGTTGTCGGGCTTGTTTCGATGGCCGGCTGCCCCCTTTCACTTTGGGTGGTGGTTGCCTGTGGCGGTGCGACCTCGATCGGGCTCGGCAAAAGGGGCCCTCCCTTCCACATCGCCTTCACGCTGGCCTCAACCGCTAGCGCAGGCCAACGTGAAGGCGACGCGAAAGGGACTCGCGGCAACGCTTTGGTGGATTAGCGACAGGATTGCACCTCGGCCATGGAGGCGTACTTCGTCGCGTCAAAGGTTTCTCCGTTGCGAACCATTTGATTGAGCGTCGAGAGCATCTTCCGCATGCAAGCGACCATCGCCACCTTGAAAGGCTTGCCTTGACCGCGAAGCCGTTCGTAAAACGCCTTGGTCGCCGGATCATGTCTGCGTGCCGAATTAGCCGCCATGTACATCGCGTTGCGAACATCTTGTCGTCCGCCGCGAATCGGACGCTTGCCATCCTTCCTGCCACTCTGGTTGGCGATCGGACTGACGCCAACAAGCTTGGCCACCTGCTTTCGGTTCAGCGTTCCCAACTCAGGCAACCGAGTGAGCAGCACGCTCGTGGTGACCTTGCCGACACCGGTGTGACTGAGCAGGATATTGACCTTGGGATCCTCTTTGGCAAGCTCCTTGAGAATCGCCTCAAGGCGTTTTTCAACGCTTTGGAGCTGCTTTTGGATGTTTTCCAACATCTCCTCAAGGAACTTGATTGCCTCGACGTCATGGGTGTGTTCCAACCGCATCCGCTCTTGGCCACGCATCTTCAGCAATGCCTCG
>NZ_DDGH01000032.1:0-64192 GCF_002337565.1 Rhodopirellula sp. UBA1907
ACCGATGCAAAACGGCTGCAATGGACGGTGGATCTTTCGCAAAGTGAAAATCTGCAACGAATCAACAATGATTCGTCCAATCGTTTTCGGTTGCTTTCAGTCGATAGCCCTTGGAGCGTGACGGGTAACTTCACTGAACGTCCACTGCGTCTGAATCTATCGGGCGGCACATCGATGGACACGCAAGGCAACCAATGGGTCACTCAAACACGCTGGAATCTCACCACAGCGGTTGACCTAGAAGGCATCGCTCAGTTCGCCATCCCGACTCCAAATGCACAATCCGTTCAGTGGACATCGGTGGTCGACGGCGTTCCCGCGATGGTTCGCAAATCTGATTCGTCGGATAACTCAGATAGTTGGACCACCTACGAAATTGTGACGCCGCGATTGTCGGTTGGCACTCACGAGATCGAGCTGATTTCGCGAACGATGCTGCGTGACCTGCTCAAGCCACCGGCAAACTCTGAAACACTGATTCGAACAGCTGCGGATGATCCGTCATTGGACGCGGACGACGAAGCTTCCGAGCAACCTCTCGCAGAGGAGTCGGCCGAAGTCGATCTCGATGCGTCACCGGATAGCCTTCGGGAGCCTGAGTCATCCATTGATCAGATCTTGGCAGCGATCCCCTATCCGATCGCCGACCAAGTCACCCTGGACTCAGACTACCTGTTGACCGTTCCCAACTCGGTCACCGATGGAGCCGGTCAGGTTTGGATGGTCACGATCGGCGATGAACGATTGTTGTCGGGAACACGAAGAACCACGTCTGCTGGCACAAGTGCGGCACCAATTCCAAGCAACGAGTGGACGCTCACATCCATTCCGGATGCACCGTTCAAACTGGAGTTTCATCAAGAGTCGTTGGAAGAGACTCCTGTGCGAGTCACGCGAGCTTTGATCCGCAGTCTGGTCGGGCAACGCGTTCGTCACGAACAGTTGGTGGCCGTGGTTGAAGGCGGCCAACAAATCACGATTGGATTTTCGCAGCCACTCAAAGCCATCCAAATCGAAACGCGTCTGAATGGCAACATCGTCGCAACGTCTCGCGGTCGAAGCGGCCTGCGAATTGACGTGCCCACCACCAGTTTGGGAACTTCGCAACCGAGCGACACCGAATCGCCGACACGATTTCTGCTGGACATTCGGCTGTGGACGGAAACCGATTCCAGCCCATGGTGGACCAGCATCGAGCCGTTGATGAGACTGCCTGTTGGGTCGGCACAAATCGATTGGCAGCTTTCCGTCCCCACGGACTCACACCTGTTTTGGGCTTCCTCGTCATGCGGAAGATTGATGCGTTGGGAACGTGAGCAACTGCGTTTGTCGCGGCAACCGATGGCCGACGATGCCGAATTGCTCGAATGGGTCACATTCCCATTCCAAGAGAACGCGACGCTGTTGGGTTCACTCAATGAGTCGACCACGAACTCCGCCTTCACCGTTCCCAGCAACCAGTACCTTTTCTATTCCAGCGATCCCTACTCGTTCTCCGCTCTCACGGTTTCGCGAACGATGATGTGGTTGGCCGTTGGAAGCTTGTCGCTGTTGCTCGCCGCGTCGACTCAGTTGTTCCCTCGCAGTCGCCATCCTTTCGCGATTGTGTTGTTGGCGGTGGTTTTGGCTGGCGTTCTCGTTGCGGCTCCCGATGGAGTGATCGTGACGGCTCAACTGATCATGATTTCGCTTGTATTGGTCGCGGTCTTCTACGCGATCTCGGCATTGATATCACCGCCCGCCTCCGACCGCGTGTTGCAGTCGTCGGGCGCATCACGAGCGTCGGAGAAAATCCCACCGTTTGGTTCCACCCGAGTCAATCGCAAAGGGCAGGGCTCTTCACCGGGCTCGCGATCGATGATCAACGAATCGGCAGGGACGCACGTTCCGGGCGGATCTTCCAGGCATCGTGGAGACTCCGGGCAACGTTCCAACACCGAATCCGAACCTCGCCCAAACCCTTCGGACGAAGGCCACGACGAAGAAGGAGCCGCGGCGAGTCATTCTCCAGGAACGTCGTCATGACGCGGTCTCGATCAATCCGATCGGCCTGGGTAATTTGGGTCGCCATTTGGTTCGTCACAACGTCGCTTTCTTTCAAAGGCGATGTTGCCGCGCAAGAAGCGGACGCAACGACAGCCGAAACAAGCGAGGTGGTCGAACCGACACCAGACACGACGGAGTCAGACGAACCATCGGTCACGGATGAATCAATCGTTCCCGACTCGCCCGACGAGGACGAACTGGTCTCTCGCGAGGTTTCTGAAAGGCTGTCTCAATGGGAAGCATTGGCTCAACAAGTCCGCAGCGATGATTCATTGCGGTGGATCTCTTTGTTCGGATCTCAAATTGCAAGACTCGTCCCAGACAACTTTCGGCCCGTTGCGGCCGACGAATTGAGTCAGGCTCTCGGCGAAGCGGCCGAAGTCACTCCTGAAACGTCCACCGACGATATTCTGCAATGCGAAATGGTGGCAACGATTCGAAACGGATCGTTGATCAGCAACGCCAGTCGAATGTTGTTTTCATCACAAGCCGGCAGCGAACATCAGTTTGGCAATGTCAGTTTTGCCGTCTCGCGACTTCGTGAAATGGACGATGAATCTGGCGTCGAATCCGAAACAACGGCAGCATTCGAATCCGATGAATCGGGAATGCTCAGGATCACCACAAACGATGTGAGCCAACCACTTGCGGATCGCAATCTGGCATGGAATTGGCGACAGCAAGCATTGCCGACCTGGAACGGCAGTCGGTGGGAACTCGTTCTGCCGCAAGCATTGATTTCTCGTTTATGGATTCGTGTTCCGGCAAACCAAACTCTTCGCTGCGAACAAGCGGTCCTGCGTGAAGTCACCACGGACGAACTGCCGAATTGGTACAGCGAAGCTTCGTCGATCAGCTCCACCGATTCGGCTTCGGACAACGATCGCTGGATCTTCCTAGAGTCAGCTGGTTCGTCGCGTTTAGATCTGCAACTACAAACCGTCAAAGACGATGCTGCGGAGGTTCAAACGGCAACGATCGTCCGCAGTTGCCGGATGTCCTTCGATCACGATGGGTCGATATTGAATTGGCAATGTCGCTTGGTCATTGATCCGCAACCAATCGCGTCCATCCCACCTTGGGTCTGGCTTCGCGGTGATGTGACTCGCATCGCAATCGATGAGCAAGAGATTCCTTTCACGTCCCGCCCCATCGCTTCGCAATCAACCGAGACGTCCTCGCAATCACCGTTCGCTTCACTCATCGAAGTGACGGCGATCGAAGAATCTGAACCCGCATCCACCGCCGACTCGCGAATCATCGTGCTGGAAGGAACATCGCCGCTGCCTCAAAAAGGCAACTTGATTTCTTTGCCCGAACCGGTCTTTCCATCTTCGTTTGTGGTTTCCGCGACGCCTTGGCAATTGCAATGGACGATGCCTGCTCATCTGCACACAACGAGTTGGCAGTTGCCCGAACAATGGCAACTCACTCCACCATCATTGGACGCATCACAGTCACCCGACTCGCAGGCGACTTGGAACGCGGTTGGCCCGCCGCCTTCACGAGAATCATTGACGGCGGATTCGCTCTTGGATCCCCCAGTTACCCCAGCCCAACCTCGTTTGTCGCCTGCTTCCGTCGCGAGCTCGTGGGGCATCGAGTTAGCGGAATCGCAACCACTGTTGTATGCCAACCACCAATCTCGTTTTCTGTTGGAAGACAACGCGATTCAGGCTCGCAGCACCATTCAGATGACGATGTCTCCCGACCGGTTGGCTCCCATCCAATTAGAGATCCAAGATGGGTTCTCGTTCGATTCCATCACCGTCGGTGAAACACGACGAACGTTGACCATCAACGCTCCCAATCGTCGTGGTCGCAGGATCACGGTGTGGCCCAGCCCCGACGAGATCGAGGAACTGCCCACCGGTGAAGGCACTCTCGAAATCCGCGCCACCGGACAATCGCGGCGGGACCCGAACAACCCTCGTGTCAATGAATTGTGGATGATTCGAGTGTTGGGATGTCCGGGCCAAATGACGGCAGCGGTCATTCCTCCCGCCGATATGGGTTGGACGGCGGAAACCGCCATCACGCCTTCGCGAATTGAGTTCTCTGAGCTAACCGCTCAACAACGACGCTACTTCGCCCCGCTTCCCGGTGACGCGATCGTGCTCAGCCATTCGATTCGCCAAACCCCATCTCTTGCGTTGGAAACTCCCGACAGCACGATCGTCGGGTCATGCCAAACCAGCCTCACGGTTGCTCGAAGTGGCAAGGAACGAACCGGAATCGAACAACAGGTTCAGGTGCAAGTCGAAGGTTTGCCGCAGACATCACGTTTCGTCAAAGTCCGCTTGGCCGCCCGCTCGGAACAGGCTTCACCACAAGACATGAAGTGGCAGACGCGTTTGTCATCCTCCGCCGCCGTCCATTCAGTCGATGAGGACGCTGTCACTCGGCGTTGGGTGCCGCGTCAATCGATGGATCCCCAATCAGAATCGAACGCCGAGTCCCAGGCATCTTCCGACACGTCGGACTCGGATGAAATCGCAAGCGGGTCCGATGGATGGTTTGAATGGAGCATTCCGGTCCCTCGAAACTTCAACGACAAGTCGTTGCTGATCGGAAGATGTTTTCATGCAACCAAAGAAAACGACGCGGGTTCCAAGAACGGCCATCCAACGCGTGCACTTCCGATCGGTTTGTTCCGCTTGGCGGATGCGACTTCGCAAACCTGTGAACTGTTGATCGATTCCGATCTGCAACTGGCTCGTCCCGTCGCGAATTTGGTTGGAATCCCAACGGCGGACACTGACACCGCATCGAAACCGTTCCGCTATCGATACGAAACCTCACCGCATGTGATTGTGCGAGTCCGTCACCGGAACCAAACGCCACCGTCCAACTTGGTGCTTCAGCAGCACACACACGTGATTGCTTCAGCCAGTGGAACCGACCGAGCTCGCACGCGATTCGAAATGATCCCCACGCAACCGATCGAAGTGAAGTTTCCTTGGGATGCTCATTTGATTGAAGCACGCATCGATGGCGTGGAAGTCCAACCGCAAATGACGCGTCAGCACCACCTTCGGTTTCCAGCCGTCAAACAATCTGAGTTGGTGCTTGAAATTGAGTGGACGACAACCTCCTTTGAAAAATCATGGATCCGCAAACCGGAAGTCACTGACCTGCAAGTCGTTGGCCTGACCCTGGGTTCGCAGTTTCGCGTCTCTCCTGCCGAAGACAGCTTGCAACTGCCATTGCTCGGATCCTCTGAAGAACCTCCTCTGATCTTTTCCCAAATGGTGATTGGAATCGGATGGGTCGGCGCACTTGTCATACTCGCAATCAGTCTGGCTGCCGGCTGGGCCGCGAGATGGGGACTGGCATGTGGTTTGGCTTTGTGTCTCTTCGCCATGCTGCTTTGGCCTGAGACGCTAGTCCCCCTGACGACCTGGGTTGCTCTGCCGCTAACCATCGGTCTCCTGCGGATCGCGACCCAACAATGGCAAGCATCCAAGACTCCCACATCATCGTTTGATCAAACGCCGGGTACATCCGGCCAATCCAATCAATCGAACGTGCCATCGCGCTCCCCCGACAATGATCCAACCAGTGACTTCTCCAGTTCCGCGTTATTGCGTAGTTGGTTGGGTTGGGCGATTGTCAGTTGCTTTGCGATCAGTGGCGATGTTGCCTCCGCTCAAACGATGGACATCTTGGTTCCGTTGGATTCCGCCAACCAACCGATGGGTAACAAGGCATACATCCCAGAGTCACTGTACGAAGAGTTGTTTTTGGTCCGTCCCGATGAACGTGTTCGACAAGTTTCGTTTCTGAACACCAACTATGAATTGGACCTGACGTCGGAAAGTTCCAAACGAGCCATCAGTTTGGCTCACGACGAGTTCGCCATTGAGCTGCTCGCCCGATTCACAGTGGAAACAACCACTCCCAGCAGTCGACTTCGGCTTCCGTTTTCGCCTGAAACGATCGAAGAACTGGTACTGATCCGTCCGGATGAGAGCACGCGGGTATTGACGACCACCACGGATGAACAGCCGGGCACACTGATCGTTGTGCCTTCGGGAAATCGGTTTGACTTGCAACTTCGCCTGCGTTGCAAAACGACACACAATGCGACGGGCACGCAAATCGCAATCGATCTTCCGCGAATTCCGCAAGCTCGTTTGGTCGTGCGTCGAGATTATCGCATCGACAACTTTCGATTGGTCACCGATGAAATTGCTTGGCCAGCGGTCGATCGTCCGGTTGGATTTGGAATCATTTCTTCCAACCAATTTTCCATCGGCCCGTGCAATCGATTGCAGATTCACCTGCAAAGTAAAGCGACCGCAGACGCAATCGCGAGTGGATCTGCACCCAACCCAAACACAGGCAACCAAACGGGCGACACATCTGGCGCAGATCAACTCCCCGTCGCTTGGAATTCTGCATCGCAATGGAACCGTCGCTACTGGCTGAACGCCACAGCGAAACAATGCTCCGTCGAATGTGAACTCGAACCGCTGCTACCGCCACCATCGGGCGGAGAAGTCATCCTTCGTTTCCACCGAGAAACCAGTTCACCACCGCGTTTGATTTCCCGAGACTGGAAATTGATTCAGCAAACACCGACCCAGTGGAAGCTCACTCGCGTCAGTTCGTCTGACGAACCCATTCGATTGGTTTGGGACCTCAGTGCCGATTGGTCAGCACGAACAACTGAGGACGAGCGCACATCGCCCGTTTCCAATGCAGTCGAATCAACATCGCCTGATTCCTTGCCGCTCGCTTCCGAAAGGTTGCTGACCTGTCCCGGACTGTCTCTGCATGACCGCTGGGAAGAGCCCACACCAGACGACGAATCAGCCCTCGTCAACTCACGCACCGAGTTTTCGGAGACGTTGGTGGCGTGGACATTGTCGGGTGATTTGCAACCGCTCTGGCCAGCATCGCTTGGGACAGAACGCGTTCCAACCGAACAATTTTATTCGCAATGGTCAGGACCGATCAGCCGTCTCGACAGGGCCGCCAAAAGTTCCGGAACGACTCCGATCGTTCAAATCGGATTCTCCAATCAATCGACGCTGGTCTTCAGTTCGCGGCAAGAGATTCATTTGGATGCAACGCATCAAACGATTCGTCTCGACGCGACCTTTGAGCCAACTCCGGCCAACAACAATTCATCGACCACCGACCCGCCGTCAGGAAATCCTGATGCAAGCGGTGAAGCGACCGTGGCCGCCATGGACGAAAGCATCGAACCTCACATCATCAAGGTTGTGCTTCCACCCCAAACCCAAATCTTCAATTGGCAAATCAAACAACCTGGACTGCCCGACAGTTCACCCGATCTGCTCGACGGGAATGCGTCTGATTTGGACCCCACCGATGCGACCAGTGACGAAGCGGCGGATGCGGAAGCGACAACGAACCCTGCATCAAAACCGATAGGTGCCTCCGAAAACGAATCCGGAACTCGGTGGGAACTGGTGCGAAAGGACAATCGTGATTGTTTGCTGATTCGGCACGAAGGACGAGGCATGGAGTTGTCGATCGAAGCTCAGGTCTCATTAAAAAAGAACAATGACAATGCCCTGGCATTGATCGAAGTCGAACCAGTCCACTCCGTCGACAGAGTCGAATCCATCAGCGAAGTGGTTGTCTCTCGTTCTGCCGACACCAACGTCCAGTGGAAGACGCCGCCAGAGATCGAAGGCGAAAAGTCCGGCGACGCGGGTCCGGCTTCGATGCTGGCATCAGGAATGATATTGATGGATCAATGGCTGGTCCGCGGATCAACCACCAAGGCATTGGGCGACGCTCGCTTCCGATCCAATCTGGTACGGCATCCATTTCAAACCGACGTTCGCGTTGCGTTGCGTTGGGAGGAAGGCCGGTGGGTCGCCCAAACCGATCTGCAATTGAAATCGAAACAGCAACCTGATTTCTTGGATGTCGAAATGCCCACGCGTTGGTGTGACGCTTTGCAGATATCCCCACTCTGTGCCTCGACCCGACAACCAACCCTCACTCCGGCCCGGCAAGTCATTCGCATTCGTTTGGCGGACAAGGACATCCGATCCATTCGTCTTACAAGTCGCCTTGCGGCGGGTGACTTGGTGCGTGTGAGCGTTCCCAAAATTCGCGTGCTACAAACTCAGCGTTCGCGGACCGATATCGTGGTCCCCAACCGACTGACCAACGCTCCGATTCGCTGGGAGACCAACGGTGTCGAACCCATGCCGCAACCAAGATGGAAATTGAGGTTGCCATCAACATCGGGCGATGAAACTTCGGAAGAGTCTTCGGACGACGACGCAACGGACGCGGAAGAATCCGCCTACTTCCGCGTCGCCAACGAGAACTGGTCGGTCGAATTGGAAAGAATGCGGAAGACCAACAACTTGGCCTCCGTCATGCACGCGGATCACCAACTGCTGAACGATCGCTACCTGGTCAGTCGCTTTGACATTGTCCCCGGTGATGCATCGCACTTGACGCTGAAACTGCCTGAATCAGCCCGGATTGTCGCGGGCTGGACGAATGGATTGCCTGCAGACGTGATCCAGTTGGACAACAACCGGCATCAGTTCTTGTTACCTTTGAGTCGCCTCAGCCAAGGAGTAGAAGTTTTATTGGAAATGGACTCACAAGTCTTGAGTTCCAACACACCGACTTGGCACGAGATTCAAACGCCGATTCGATCCACGTTCACCCGCCTGCTATCTCGGCGGAGTGATGGGACGGATTCACTTTCGTTGTCACACCAAAGCTCTGCCGCTCCCATGATGGCTTCCAAAAACTCGACTTCGAACCAAACCGTCACGGACTGGAGTCCGTGGCGGTCAATCAAGCCAGACCAACGCTGGCAAATCCTCGCCACCAACACCGTCCGCTCGATCGCTGCCGCTTCGGACTCACTGGCCGACCGACGTGACGAAGAAGTCGCTTCGTGGATGAAGCTTTGGTTGCAGCGATACGCCTCAATCAGTCAAGCCGCCGGAATTCCATTTGATCCCGCGAATGCTTCGGCAGAAGATTCTGTCTCGCTGGAACGCCTTTCCGCTGAGTTTTCCAGTAGGCCACCCGAAGCGGTGTTCTCATGGAATGAAATGGAGTCTTTCCTGGCCATGCAAATCCAGCGTTACTCGGCTGGCGACACCGACAACTGGTGGCAAGTCAGTGACTCAAACAAACGTCCCGATGGCCAATGGTCCTTCGCCCTCACAAGCCAACAACCAGATCGCTGGATCATCGACAGTCAATATCAGTCAACCCGGAACGAGCTTCCACCGCAATGGTCGGTCGCGTCCCGGTCTTCCATCGCGACACAATGGGCTCAACACGGAATGCGGTTCTTATTGCTGTTGACCAGTGCGTGTTTGCTGATTGTCTTGCGTCTTCAACCGGGGCGCAATCGACATCAAACCGAAGAGGCCACCTGGGTGACCAACGTCCAAGACTTGATCGCCAACCCCGCCACTTGGATCTTTGTGTTGGGTTGCATCGCATTAGTCTTGGCACCGATGCCTCTCGCACTAGCGTTGATGGTGACCGCGGTGATGCTCAGCGGATTCGAAGCCTTTTGGAAACCGCTTCGAAAACGTTTGCGAATGTGGGCGTCCGCCCTGCTTCTGCTGGTCATTTGGCTCGGACCAACAGAGCAAGCGATCGCACAACCCGCTCCTCAAACGATCGATTCCCCTCGTCCCGCCGAGATCGCCAACACGATGCGGATGCGCGACGGGTGGAGCCTGCAATTGGTCGCCTCGGAACCAATGGTCGTCGATCCCGTCTCGGCTGCCTTTGATCCCCAAGGACGATTGTGGGTGGTGGAGATGCCCGACTACCCGCAGCCGGTCGATGACTCGAAACCGATCCAGGGACGCATCCGTATTCTTCGCGATATCGACGGCGACGGCACGATGGATCAAGCCACCACTTTCGCCGACGGGCTGAATTTCGCGACTGGAGTGTTGCCATGGCCATCGAAGGTCGCGAGCAAGAATGAATCGCAGATGGACGGTGCGATCGTAACCTTGGCCGGCGAAATCGCTTGGCTTCGCGACACTGACGGCGATGGAATCGCTGACGATCACCAAACGTGGTTTCGCGGCTTCACAACCGGCAACGAACAACTCAGAGCCAACCATCCGATCCTCGGACCGGACGGATTGGTTTACGTTGCGAATGGATTGCGTGGCGGAAAGATCGAGGCTGTTGCCTCACGATTTGATCCAGCCGCTGGACCTTTGACGCTTTCGAAAAACGACTTCTGCTTTGATCCGCATGGCGGCTACTGGGGTCCGGTTTCTGGCAACAGCCAACACGGTTTGACGATCGACGATTTTGGTCGTCGAATCGGATGCAGCAACCGCAATCCAGCGATCCAAGCGGTACTGAGTGCCAACACAATTCAAAGAGATCGCGAGCTGGCACCGACGGATGCTTTGTTGGACATCGCCGTCGCGGGTGAACATTCAGAAGTTCATCCGATCAGTGACGCTTGGACAACCAGCCACCTGCACGCGGGACAATTCAGTGCGGCCTGCGGTGTCTTAGCGGTCAATGACGAATGGTTGTTCGTATGCGAACCGACCGGATCATTGGTCCAGCGTCAACAATTGCGACTAGATGGCGAGAACTGGCATGCGACGCGAGAAGAGAACGACGCCGAATGGCTCGCCAATGAGCACACCTGGTTCCGCCCAGTGGATTTGGTTGCCGATCAAAATGCATCGGTGCTGGTCATCGACATGGCTCGCGCGGTCATCGAGCATCCCGATTGGGCCCCCGAGGAACTGAAGAACCGACCGGACACATGGCACGGAAACGACCTTGGACGCATCTGGCGTTTGGTTCCTCCTCAAGCCGAACCCGGCTTTAACGCCATCCAAAGCAATGAAGAAGCGATCGAAGCATTTCGTTCCGACGACGCCGTCCGACGATCGTTGGCGACTCTCCACCTGACGCAGCAGTTTACAAATCCGACCGCTCAATCACTCGTTCTTGAAGGCCTTTCCGAACTGTTGTTTTCGGGTGAAACGAAGCCAGCGACTAAGGCCCGAGCTGCATCCTTGTTGGCTCAGCAGAACAACCTGAATTCAGCCCAGCTTTCAAAGCTTCAATCGGAATCAGAACCTCGCCTTCGCGCCATCGCCGCCCAACACACGACGACCTGGAACGCCAACAACTTCCGCGAATTCGCAAGTGACGAGAGTGCATTGGTTCGCCGAGTCGCACTGGAAAGCTTTCTCGCCTCCGATGAATGTGCACGAATCGCGAAACTTCCGCAGTCTGATGAGTTCCTCTCCGTTGTTGATACGCTGCACAACGTTGCGGTGGAACAAGCGGACTCATCATTGATTGCGAAACTCCTGGCTTCGGTTCCCCAACCGATGCTTCAACTTCTCATTCGCCGGTCGATTGAGAACGAAAGTCAGCAACTCTCTGCACACTATCGGTCCAATCGCTTGCAATGGATGGAACGTTCCGCCGCGTCAGATCCCGAGACAACGCTTGATCTGATTTCAAACGTTCAAGACAACAATGACGCATTGCAATTTGTTGCAAGTTGGATCAATGGCACGCGTTCGACATCGGCTGTGGAGAAAGTGACGACCGGTCCGAAACAGGACTTCTTCGCTCGCGTTGCTGATGTCGCGAAAACGACGCTGGCGGATTTGGACCAGCAACTTGTGCGACGCGAAAATGCGGTGGACGTTTTGCTGCAACTCGCTCCCAGCTCGACCGAATTGCGAGAGCAGCTGACCGAGTCCACGAACGCAAACTTGCGGTCACGAATTCTCGAAGGATTGCTCAAAAGCGACCCCGAGTGGACGCGATCCATCTTGGTCTCACATCCGGCCCCGTGGCGTCCTGAAGAACGCAGCGTCGTTTGCCGACACGCTCGTTCTGATCCCGGCATGGCAAAGTGGTTGCTCGCGGCGGTCCAGAACGGAAACTTGCCGCGGTCATTTGTGGACGCGACCACGGCCAACGCTTTGCGAGCACATCGCGATCAAACCATTCGCGAACTTGCCAATCAAACCTTTGCTCCACCGGAAGATCGCGCCGAGGTTTTGCAAAAGTATGCGGTCGTCGCGGATCGATTCTCGACGGCCGATGTCGCAAAAGGGCGACAGTTGTTCGTCCAACACTGTTCCAATTGCCACCGCATGGAAGACGTTGGACACATGGTCGGACCTGACATCAGCGACAGCCGCACGAAGACTGCGGAAGCCTTGTTGGTCGCTGTTTTGAATCCCGATGCCGCCATTGACGCGTCGTTCACGCGTTACCAAATTTTGACCGTCGACGGCGAAGTCGTGTCGGGGCTGTTGCACAACGAGAACTCTGAAACGGTAACACTGCTGGAAGCGGGCAATCAGCAACGCCGCGTGGCTCGCGACGACATCGAAACCTTCCGAGCCGTGGACACATCCTTGATGCCAAGTGGAATGGAGCAAACACTGTCGGTGGATCAAATGTCCGATTTGATTGCCTACCTGAAACGCTGGCGGTACACCGCTGAAGGTTTGTGATGCCATCACGTTCCAACTCCATTGCCGAAACGAATTTGCCTGCAACCAAACGCCGTATCTACCTGGACCACGCTGCGACATCCTGGCCCAAAGCGGATGGCGTGACCGATGCGATGGTTGAGTTCCTTTCGAGCGTTGGCGCATCGGCCTCTCGTGGCAACTACGCTTCTGCGATGAAGGCGAGCGAACTCGTTCGCTCGTTGCGTTACAAACTGGCCCGATTCATCCATGCCGAATCAGAGTCGTGCATCAGCTTTCATGGCGGCTGCACTCACGCATTGAACTGCGTCATTCATGGATTGGTTGGAACATCAAAAGCCATCGGCGACGGTTCGCATCTTTTGCTCTCCGCGGTCGAACACAACGCAGTCATCCGTCCACTTTTGGTAGTGGCGAAGTCCTGCAACGCGACCGTCGAAGAGGTCCCCGCAGACAGCAACGGTTTGCTTGATGCTGATGAAGTGATCTCACGCATCAACGATAAGACTCGATTGGTGGCACTGTCTCACGTGTCCAACGTGACGGGTGCGGTGCAGCCGATTGCGGAGATCGGGGCGGCCATCGCGGAAGCCAACCGATCCCGTGCTGACTCTAAGCAAATCCTCTTTCTTTGCGACGCGGCACAATCGCTTGGCTACTTGCCAATCAACGTCGCATCACTCGGCGTGCACGCGTTGGCAGCACCCGCTCACAAAGGTTGTGGTGGGCCGCCGGGGATTGGAATGTTGTATGTATCGCCGAAGTGGCACTCCGCGATTCAACCTTGGATGCAAGGTGGCACCGGACACGATGGTCGGTCTGACAAGATGCCCGAATCGATGCCTGCGAAACTCGAACCGGGCACCATGAATCTGCCCGCCATCGCGGGATGGTTGGCCGCGATGGAATCCATGGCGACGCCGAATGAACTTGATGATTCGTCCCAAAAGTTAGCCGCCCTGTCACAGCGACTTCACGTTGGTCTGAACGGCATCGATGGAATCAACGTCTTCGGTCAACCGGGGCCACTTCCGATTGCCAGTCTCGACTTTGGACCAGCTCTTCCGCCCGACGATGCGGCCGCGATTCTGGATTCGGAGTTTGGGATCGAGGTCCGATCGGGGCACCACTGTGCCGCTCGGCTTCACTGTCATCTTGGAACCGAAACCGCCGGAACACTTCGCATCAGCGGGGGTCACGGCACGACCTCCGATGAAATAGATGTGGTGGTGGCCGCGGTCGCGGAAATTGCCGCTCAAATGACATCCTTGGTGTGATCCCGCCACGGATTTCATCGCCCGGGTTTGATCTCAGCCACGAATGAGACGTTTTTCGTGGTGGGTGATCCAAACCGTAGGCATGGAAACAATGGGGTGGATCGGTTTCAATAATGGTGTGTCGTCACACGACGCATTGCCGATCCTCTTTGATTGAAATCCCCATGGTCGATTTGCCAACCACCACGCCTCCCGCACAACCCACGACCGGAAACGACGAAGTCGATGCGCTGCATCCTTTGAAACCGTACCGATCGCTGGAAAACGAGGTTCTTCAGCAACGAATTGAAGCGGTGCGACAGGAACTCGGGGACGAATTGCTGATTTTGGGGCACCACTATCAGCAAGACGAAGTCATCGAGCACACCGACTTGCGCGGTGACAGCTACCAGTTGTCCGAGATGGCCGCCAAGAGCCAAGCGTGTCGCACCATCGTCTTCTGCGGCGTTCACTTCATGGCCGAAACGGCCGACATCCTGGCCAATCGACCGGATCGAATCGAAGCTCGTGACGGCCGGCGAGTCGATGTGTTGCTTCCGGACATGGCGGCGGGTTGTTCGATGGCGGACATGGCCGCGATCGCTCAGGTCGAAGCGGCCTGGGCCGACATGTCTGAGGTCATCGATACCGAACAAGTCATCCCGGTCACGTACATCAACAGTGCCGCAAGCCTGAAAGCTTTCTGCGGCCGCAACGGTGGAATTGTCTGCACCAGCAGCAACGCGAGAGCGGTCTTGAAATGGGCGTTCGAACGCGGCCAACGTGTGTTCTTTTTCCCCGACCAGCACCTTGGTCGAAACACCGCGTTGACGATGGATATCACCGAAGAACAAATGCCGGTGTGGGATCCCTACGCGTTGGAAATGGGTGGCAACACGGACGAACAAATTCAATCGAGTCGCGTGATCCTTTGGAAAGGTCACTGCAGCGTGCACCAAATGTTCCGTGCCGAACATGTCGATCGTTTCCGAAAGGAACATCCAGGCATCAAGATTTTGGTTCACCCCGAATGCCCGAGAGAAGTCAACGACATCGCGGACGTCAGCGGCAGTACCGGAAAGATCATTCAGACGGTCAAGAATTCACCCGCGGGCACGAAGTGGGCGATCGGCACCGAACTGCACTTGGTCAATCGATTGAAGGACGAACACCCTGAGCAAGAGATTCACTTTCTCAGCCCGGTCGTTTGCATGTGCGCAACGATGTACCGGATCGATCTGACCCACCTTTGTTGGACACTCGAAAACTTGCGAGACGGCCGCTTGGTCAACCAAATTCGCGTGGACGAAGAGACCACCAAGTGGAGTTTGATCGCGTTGGAACGCATGTTGGCGGTGAAATGACGCCCACCAAACCCTACGAGACCACCTCACCGTCCGAACCAATCACGACACCGACTGAAACGGAATCTTCGGCGGGTCGAACCGGAATGATCATTGCGGGATTGGCGGGAGCCTCGGCCGTCGGTATCGGGGCCTTTGGTGCTCATGGTTTGCCCAATTTTCTCGAGCAATCCGGTTTGGATCCCGAAACGGTCGCTCGTCGCGTGGATCAATTCGAAACCGGAGCCCGGTACCACTTGGCTCACGCGATTGTTTTGCTTGCCTTGGCGGTCGCTCCCATGCGGTGGTCCGGGTGGCTGCGAACCATTCGAGCGTTGATGGTGGCTGGATTGGTTTTCTTTTCCGGCAGCCTGTACGCGCTGGTTTTGACTAATACACCGGTGATGGGTGCGATCACCCCAATCGGTGGCGTTTGCTGGATTGTGGGTTGGCTGATGTTTGTCGGCTGCCGTGACTCGTCGACAAGTCGATGATGCTTTAAACTTCCGGCCATGGACGCATCGCCCTCACCCGATCAATTGTCATTCCCGGCCGCCTGGCGGCATCCTCATCTGTTGGATTTGGAGCGGCTCTCCGCCGCTGAAATTCTCGCGGTGTTACGCACGGCGGACCAACTGAAGACGATGACCGAAGGTTGCCGTCGCAAAGTCCCGCTGTTGACGGGGAAAACGTGTGCCAACCTGTTCTTCGAGAACAGCACGCGAACCAGAAACAGTTTCTCGTTGGCCGCCAAACGGCTCGGCGCCGACACGGTGGAATTCAGCAGCAGCGGCAGTAGCGTTGCTAAAGGCGAAACCTTCGTCGACACGGCGAAGACCATCGAAGCGATGGGTGTCGACTGGGTCGTCACTCGGCACTCCACTCCGGGCACGCCTCACTTGCTGGCCCGCGAACTGGATTGCTGTGTGCTCAACGCCGGCGACGGTCCACACGAGCATCCCACGCAGGGTTTGCTCGACATGCTGACGATCCTTCAACATCGCATCGGCTCGGACTGGAAAAACGAGTCCGCCGATCCCGAGAAAGTATTCGCGGGAATGACGGTGGCTTTGGTTGGTGACATCGCCCACAGTCGCACCGCCCGCAGCAATTTGTGGGGGCTTCGCAAGCTCGGTGCCCACGTCATCATCTGCGGTCCACCAACGCTGGTGAGTCATCGCTGGGAAGAGCTCGGTTTCGAAGTCGCTCACCGTCTCGATGAGATCGTTCATCGCTGCGATGTGTTGAACCTGCTTCGCATTCAATTCGAACGGCAAAAGGCGAGACCATTCCCAAGCGTTTACGAATATGCGGCGTTGTACGCCATGAACGGTGAGCGGCTGCGGCATGCCAAAGATGACATCTTGATCATGGCCCCCGGGCCAATCAATCGCGGCGTTGAGATCACCCCCGAAGTCGCCGACGGGCCGCATTCGGTCATCCTCGAACAAGTGACCAATGGGATCGCAGTCCGCATGGCATCGCTGTGGTTGTTGGCCAACGCGAAAGAAAACGCAGACGCATCCGCGGAGAACCTCTCATGAATGATTCCACTTGGGTTCTCGACGGCGGACGATTGATCGACCCCGCCAGCGGCATCGACCGAATCGCACGTTTGGTTCTGCACGAGGGCAAAGTTCATTCGATCGACACGCCCGACGGTGACTTGCCTCCGGACGCTGGTCGGCTGGATGTCAGCGGCAAAATTGTTGCTCCTGGCTTGGTCGATTTGGCAACGGAACTGCGCGAACCGGGTAGTGAAGAAGACGAAACCATTCAAACAGGCAGCAATGCCGCGTTGGCAGGTGGCTACACGACCGTGCTGTGCTGCAGCAGCACAAAACCGTTGATGGATTCCGCCGCTTCGGTGCAATTGGTTCGCCAGATTGCACAACGTGTTGATGGAGTCCGTGTGTTGCCGATCGCTTGTCTAAGCAAAGGTCGACAAGCCGAGCAAATGGCCGAGCTCGGGATCTTGGCCGCCGCCGGTGCGGCTGGTTTCAGCGACACGCCGCGACCGATGCCCAACGATGCATTGCTCAAGCGGGCGCTCGACTACTGCCGCATGTTCGACTTGCCAATCTTTGATCGACCGGAAGTTCCCGAACTTGCTGACGGTGGCGTCATGCATGACGGTCAAATCGGCTTGATCCTCGGACTCAAAGGGCTGCCCACCGAGGCGGAGGATTTGGCCGTCGCACGAGACGTCCGACTAGCCGAGGCCACCAAGGGTCGATTGCACGTGGGGCCGGTCAGCACCATGGGTTCGATCGACATGATCGGCCGCGTGAAATCTCGAGGCATCCGAATCTCCGCGTCGGTCTGCCCGCACAACCTGTTTGGCAGTGACGAATTGCTTCGGTCCTACGATTCGCGATACAAGGTTCACCCGCCGATGCGAAGCCCATCGCACGTGGAGGCACTTCGCAACGCGGTTGCCGAAGGCGTGATCGATGCGATCGAATCCGGGCACATGCCTCGGGCTCAGGAGAAAAAGGCAAACGACCTGGACCTGGCTCCGTTTGGTGCCTCCGCCTTGGAAACCACGCTCGCGGCCATCGCAACGGACTTGGTCGAAACCAAGATTCTGAATTGGTCACGCGCTATCGAGTGCCTCTCAACCGCGCCCGCCAGAATCGCTGGTGTGGAAGGCGGTACTTTGTCGGTCGGTGCCAATGCCGACGTGACCGTCATCGATCCGTCGAATGCTTGGTCGGTCGAGGCGAAAGAGTTCCGTTCGCGATGCCATTCCAGTCCCATGACCGGACGCACGCTCTCGGCACGCGTCACCCACACGCTGGTAGGCGGACGCTTGAACTTCGAGCTTCATCCGACCGCTGCTGGCGCCGCTTCGTAATGTCGCGAACCGGTGGAAAACGACCGTTCGAATTCCCAAAATCATCTCGCGTTGTTCGCAGTGGCGAATTCACCAAAGCACTTCGACGTGGTGGTGTCGCCGCGAACGATTGCTTGGTCGTTTTCGCGTTGCCTCACGACGATCCGTCTGCAGATGCTTCACCGCCTTCAGATGAATCCCAAACGCCCAAATGCCGACTGGGCGTAACGATCCCCAAGAAGACCGGCAACGCGGTTATTCGGAACCGATGGAAGCGTCTGATTCGGGAAGCGTTCCGACTGCATCAATCGGAATTGCCAAGCGGATTTGACTATGTGGTCCGCCCCAAGAAGGAGGTCACTGCCGACTGGAAAATGATTGAACGAGGATTCGTCAAACTGGTCGGCCGAGCCGTGCGCCGCATTGAATCCTCCGGTGATCGATCAAGCCGCGGACGCTGAAGACTGCATCCGAAGAGTGAAGCGATCCGCGGCGACGACAACCGCAGCGGCGATGATCGCGAGCACCACGAGCATCAACACGCTGCCGTCATATTCGATTGGCGAAACCCATTCGAATTCTTGGTACTTCAATTCCAAATCGGCGGTCTCTGCAGTCACACGTTGAAGCGGCCAAAGTCGGCCGACTGAACCAATCATCAAACCGATCAATGCGGCCATCGTCGCGTCTCGAAAATGCTTCAGCAGGTAATTCAGCAATCGACTGAACGCCAGCAAACCGAACAGACAGCCCGCGGCAAACACGGCCAACCGTCCCAGGATGTCCAAATCGATCTGGCCTTTGACCACACCCTTGATCATGCCGATCACAGGCTCGTAGACACCCAGCAGCAGCAGAATGAATGCACCGCTGATCCCAGGCAGAATCATCGCGCAAATCGCGATCGATGCGCTGAAAAACAAAAAGACATGATCGGCATCGCCGGTTGTTGCCGGGATTTGTGAAATGCCGAGAGCCACCAACACACCCACACCCAAAAGGATCCATCGCGGAATGGTCCACTGAGTCACGTTGCGTCGAACAACCCAAACACTTGCGAGCACGAGCCCAAAGAACACCGCCATCGTTTCGTTGACTCGGTGCTGCAGTAGCCAGTGCATCAGTCCGGCGAGAGAACCGATCCCGACGACGATCCCAATCCCGAGAGCAATCAGGAACCGCAGGTCCAATCTGCGGATCAGCTCTGCCCATTTGCCCGATCGAAGCATGCCAAGAGATTCGGTATCCACATGACTGATGGCGGCAATCAAGCGGTCGTAGTGACCGAGAATCAACGCCACCGTTCCACCGCTGACTCCAGGGACGGTGTCTGCCGCCCCCATGCAAAATCCACGAAAGACATTTAGCATCATCATTCCGATGCTGTCGGGACGTGTTGAGTCATGAGAAAGCCGTGACTCGTGGCCGTCAGAATCGATACTTTCGGAAGAAGTGTCGGAGCCGGTGGATGCGTTCACAAGAGTCATTCAGGCGGAGGAAACGGATTGGATTTGCGACGACGAATGCCGAATTTTGTCGCGACAAAGTAACCTAGGACATCATCTGTCCAGACGCACACCCCACACACTTTAGTCGAGACCTCGAATCGTGCAGGAACTCATTCGCGTCGTCATTTTGGCAATCGTGCAAGGGATCGCTGAGTTCCTTCCCATCAGCTCGTCGGGCCATTTGGTGATCCTCGGATCGATGCTGGGCGAACTTGGCGAATCAGTCACGCTGGAAATCATCCTTCATGCCGGAACCCTGGGCTCGATCCTTGTTGTCTTTTGGCAGCGGATTTGGGCGTTGTTGTTGAAGGACCGTCGCGTCATCGGGTTGTTGGTGATTGGGACGCTTCCGGCGGTCGTGATTGGGCTGACGATCAAAACCCAGTTTCCCGAAATTTTGCGCAGCCCGCTCCTCGCCGGAGCGATGCTGATTGTGACCGGTGCGATGCTGATCGTCCTCGGGCGACTCACCCCCAAATCGGGAACCTACGATCGCCTGGGCTTCGGCGCTGCGTTCCTCGTCGGCTGTTTCCAAGCATTCGCCATCTTGCCGGGAATCAGCCGCAGCGGATCGACGATCCTGGGTGGCCGACTGATGGGACTGGATCGCGACGATTCAGTCACCTTCTCGTTTTTGCTCGCAATTCCCGCGATTCTGGGGGCGACCGTGTTGGCAATGAAAGACCTGCTTGAGGACGGTCCTTCGGGCGAAACTTCCATCGAAGTCCTGTTGATCGGAGCCGCGGTTGCCTTCGTCGTCGGAATCGCCGCATTGAAGTGGCTGATACGGTGGAGCCGCGAAGATCGCCTTCATTGGTTCGCGTACTGGTGCATTCCCGCCGGGCTGCTGGTGGTCATCCTCAACCTCAGGTAGTTGCAAAGTGCGCCCGGGGGGCAAAGACTTAGCGAGCACGAGGATAAAAAAAGCTATCAAACAGCAACATTGCCAGTTCAGTTTTGGCTATGTTTCTTCATGTCGCTTTGATGACGCGCCGCATTCGTTGCCTTCCTTCACCACCTGCAGCTTTCGGATTGAAACGCTGAGAACCGCCCTACTGGGTGGCTATGCCAAAATTCTAACCCGAATCATTTGCGTACTCGCGCAATTTGTTACAGAGTTAGAGTGTCACAGTCGATGTGAAAATCAGCGAGAAATCCAACGTCATCAAAGTGATTCACATGCTAGGCTTGACTCATAGTGATCGGATCACTTCCTTGCCCCCTCCGCCCACCTCACTTCCCTCCACGAAACCAATGGCCAAAGCTCAACTGACCGAGAGACAAAGAGAAGTCTATGAGCTTGTCCGGTCTTTGATTCGAGAACGCGGCTACGGACCGACGGTTCGTGAGATTGGCGAGCACTTCGGCATACGTAGTCCAAATGGTGTCATGTGCCATCTACGGGCTCTGGAACGCAAAGGACTGATCACTCGGAAAGCCAACAAGTCACGTGCGATTGAGCTGACGGGCGAGGATGCTCGCTCACCCACAGGATTGCCTTTGGCGGGAATCGTTCGCAGCCAGCCCACAGACATTGACGTGAACGCGACGGACGTGGTTGATTTAGGCAAGATTCTCGCCGATGGTGACCGGTTCGTCGTTCAATTATCGGGCGATTCACTGGCTAGCCGCGGAATCCACGATGGCGACTACATCGTCATCAACAAACAGGACAACGTCCAAGCTGGACAACTCGCTGCGATTGAAACCTCACCAGGCAACATCTCTTTGAGATACTGGTACCCAACCAATGGCCACGTTGAACTGCGAAACGGTGACCGCAATTCGCCACCCGTCACGGTCCTGAATCCCAAAGTGGTCGGCGTCGCGGTCGCTACCGTTCGCACCGCACTCTAGACCGCGGCTCGAACGAGATTCAATCAAGTCGTCGCATCACCGGCGCGGCCAAACCCTGGCCAACAAAGAATGGCGATCCACCGCAAAAATCAGTCGTTCAATTTGGTTGTCACGCTGCGATCATTCGGCTGGCATATCCCAACGATCTGATCGGTTTGTACGGGCCCCCATGTTCGGCTGTCCACTGACACCGGAACGTTGTCGCCTGCCGCGAACCACTCATCGGCCTGCAATTCCCAACATGATTGAGCAGGTGCACGCCAAGCAATCGAACGCCAAAGCTGTAGGCGTTGTGCGTTCATCACTGCTCGTGGGTTCAGTCCAATCGCGATGGGTGATGTCGGCGACAAAGCTGGCATTGCTTCGGTCGCCACATCAGCCTCCGTGATGGTCTCGCCTTCACAAAAATCCTGCGGGGTGAACTCGATGGTGACACCACCTTCATCGGATTGGTCAGGAACCGAACTGGAAACAACCCGGATTCCGGATTCCGTCCAAACCATCGCATGAACAAGGTTGTCCGCTTGCGCGACTTCAGCATCTGCACCGTCTCGAGGTTGAATGACAAAGGTGAGACCGATCTCATCGACCGGATTCAGCCTCCGATTCAGCCCTAGGTTGGCGGGGCAATCATCCAGCACTCGGCTGACAACGTTGCCTCGATAGACGTTGCGATGTTCATAGACGAGCCAAGCGATTCCGCGGTCGGGGTCAGCGTTGCCATCCGCGCCAGACCAAATTCCGCGCTGATTCCGCCGCCAAGTGCCACTGGGACTGCTCCATCGGCTCGCGATCTCTCCCAACCGGTTGTCATCCAGATCGATTGGCAAGCGAGGCGAATCTGAAATCGCGATTGCATCCCCATCGACGAGCATTCGCCCATCGCTATCGGCGGTAACGATTTGTCCCGGGCCGGCAAGAAGCCTCTTGATATGCATGCTTCCTTCACGCTTCACCACAACCAGCGGCTTCTCACCTTTGTCCAACCGAGATTGGATCTGGCGAGTCGGCGTTGCCACAACGGTGACAACGTCAGGATTGATTCGCGTGAGCGAGCTGGCGGATTCTAGATCGACCAATGTTCCGCAATGCCAGCATCTTGGTGCGGAGCGAGCGGGCATTCCCGAAGTCGCCATTCGTGACTGGATCGACCGCCGGTGTTCGGCATCCACTCGAATGCGCACCTCACACGCGTTGCATGAAAACTGAACCGAGGGTCCCCACAGGGTCGGCGCCATCGACGGACCAGCCACCTGATACGAGGCGTATGTTTCACGCCGGGTTTCACACCCTGCGACGCTCATCGCCAAACATCCTGCCCCCGTCAGCCACCGACGGCGAGAAATTCGCGAAGCGATGACAGCCGGATCATTGGGCTGAAATGAAATGGACATGAAAACCGAGCACCGGAAAAGATTGACCTTGCGATGAACGTCTCCCGAAAGCTAACAGCAAACGGGAACGCACGGACGCGTCCAAAAATGAACGTCATCGGGAACCTATCATGTCACATCATTTCATCGGCCAGGACAACGATCCACCTTTAGCCATTTTGGTGGAAACGCTCGCATCGCCCATGCTGATCGCTCATCCGGCACCCGTTTGCCTGGAAGTGGACATGGACGACGCACTTCGACTGCCCGTCGACCAAGCGTCATTCTGCCAACTGTTGGAAAGCCTGATCCGCCAGGCCCTGATCGAAATGCCCGAAGGCGGCGAGCTGACGATCACCGGATGCCAAACCAACACCGGCATCGAAATCGAAATTGCCGACACCGGTGCTGAGGTGGAGCAACGAGCTTGCAAGCTACCCATGATCGCCGCCGCCCTGTCGGCTGAATTGAACTGGCAGGACTGCCCCCAAGGCGGCAGCGCCGTGACCGTCAAATTCCCACATTACCAAGCCGCTAAACGCCGGGCCGCTTGAAAATGTTCAATCCAGTCGCTTCGACGACCATCGGTGCACTCGAACAGACGTTGGCGTTCACAGAACGACGCCACGAGCTGTTGGCTGGCAACATTGCCAACCTGAGCACGCCTGATTACCGAAGTCGCGATCTGGACCAAGGACAATTTCAAACCGCGTTGGCAGAGTCGATTCGCGACCGAGGAAAGGGACCATCACCTGCACCCGAGATCGCTCAACCTGATTTGAGCCAAGGCCACATTCCTTCGTGGGTTCACGATCCATTTGGCACCGCCATCCGAGGCGGCACTGTCGGGATGCCCAATCCGTCCAGCGACCAAATGAGCCCCGAACAATTGTCGGCTCTCACCCCATCGCACACCGCCGAATCGATCACGCGTGACGATCAGTTCAGTGGACCGCGAGCCGCAATGGAACAGGTCGTCTTCCACGACAACAGCGACGTTTCGCTGGAACAACAAGTCACCGAAATTGCCAAGAACCAACACCTGCACGACCTCGCCGTGACAACGCTCCGCAGCCAGTTTGAACTATTGCGTGCCGCGATCACCGAGCGTGCCTGATACGCCTTCCGTTTTCGATTCATTTTCCTCTTTGCTTGGAGATCGCCATGATCAGTGCACTCGATATCAGCACCTCCGCTTTGGTCGCTCAACGCACGCGACTCAATGCAATCTCGGGCAACATCGCGAACATTTCCTCGCTCGTCGACGAGAACGGAAACCCAAGTCCCTACCAAGCACGACAAGTCGTCTTTCAAACCGACGAAACCGCCAGCCCCGGTGAAGCCGCTGGCGTGAAAGTTTCGGAAGTAATGCTGGACGAATCCGAACCGCTCTATCGCTATCAACCCGATCACCCGTTGGCCATCAACGAAGGCAAGTGGGAAGGCTATGTCGCTTACCCCAACATCGACCTGACAACCCAAATGGTCGACGCCTTGGAAAGCACGCGTGCCTACGAAGCCAACGTCGGTGTCATTGAGATCAGCAAAGGAATGAGTCGACAACGACTCGCCATTTTGGCCTGATTGCTTCTGCTTAAGACGAATCGCTCGCGAAACGTTTGCCCGTCCTCTCTGCATCGCCTCCCAACTCCATGCGTCCCGTTGCCTCCTTCCGTCCGCCGCCAACGTTCAGTGCGTTGCAGGGCGGTGCGTCGTCACAGGCGACCAAGACAGCGGGCGTTGATCAACGAGGAACGAATCAAGCGTTCTCGCTACTCGACCCAAAATCGACCGAGTCCACTTCGACTGATTCTTCGTTCGGTGAGATGGGGAATCTGTTGATGAACCAGGTCAAGGGCGTTAACTCAATGCAGAACCAAGCCGACTCCATGGTTCACTCCATGTTGACCGGTGGCGATGTCAACGAAGCCGAAGTCCTCACCTCGGTCCAAAAAGCCGACTTGGCATTCCGGATGCTGATGCAAATTCGCAACAAGCTGATGGACGCCTACAGAGAAATCCAACAAGTTCAGATCTAGCTAAACTTCTATGCTTCAAACCGCTCTCGATCAATTTCGAAGCATCTATTCCACGATGCCCGTTCCTTCGCGAATTATCGCGGGGTTGTTGCTGACCGCCATCATCGTGGCAATGGGTTTCTTGGTGCGTGGCAACTCGACGCCATCGTCGGAGTACTTGCTGGGCGGTCGCAGCTTTAGCGAACGAGACCTGGACGCGGCCGAGGTCGCATTTGGAAACGCGGACCTTCGCGGATGGACTCGAGAAGGTCGCCGCATCAAGATTCCAATCGAATCACGAAGCGATTTCTTGAAGGCCCTGGAAAGCTCTTCCTCGCTGCCTCTGTCCTTGCGCACCAGCGTCCAAGCCGCAATCGAACAGTCCAGTCCGTTTGAATCGAACGAACAACGCATGGCTCGGGAGCGAAATGCCAAACTGCTTGACATCGCTCGCAGCATCATGATGTTTCCTGACGTTCGTACTGCGAGAGTGGAATACGACCAAGGCGAACGCATGGGCCTTTCACGCACCCGCCCGCAATCGGCAAGCGTCACCGTCGAACCCGAAGGCATCGCCCCTTTGTCACGCGATCGCATCTCTCAAATCAAAAACCTCGTTCGAGCAGCCTTTGCGGGCATGTCGACGGACGATGTCGTTGTGACTGATACCAATGGTTCCTCGTCATTCAGTTTGGCAGAAGACGAAGACCCTCTTTCTCGGAAGCGCCGCGAAGAAGAAGAGCGATTCGAGATGAAGATCCGCAATCACTTGATGGGTTACGGAAAGATTCACGTGGCGACCCACGTCGAAATCGATCCAACGATGAGCACCGAGACAGCGAGTTTGAGCTACGCCGACCAACCAACCACGCTGAACGAAACATCTCGCAAACGGGAAACCGAATCATCGCGACCAGCGCCCGGCGGAGTACCCGGCGCCCAAACGAACGCACTCAGCAGTAACCGTCCGGTCAAATTGGACGCGTCCGCCCAAACATCCAAGACCAAAGAAGACGAACGGACCAGCAATCGAGTCGCCGGCCAGGAATACTCAACGACTCGCATGGCTGGGCTGCCTGTCAAACGAGTGAAGGTCTCGATCGGACTGCCAAGAAGCTACTACAAAAAGGTCTGGACCAAACAGCAGCTTGAGACGAATCCCGATCAAACCGTGGATGACATCAAGCAGATGGAGACGGCCGATCTCGTCACGCTCAAAGAACAAACCGAAACTGAAATCCAACAAGCCGTCACCGCTCTTCTCCCCGATGTGGCGGCTGGCGAAGATCGATTCCCATTGGTTCAAGTCTGGGACTACATCGATTTGCCCGAACCCGAAATGGATTCACCCGCGACCGCCGCAATTGCTCTGTCCTGGTTGTCGGACTCGTGGCAGACCTTGGCGATGCTCGGCTTGGCTGCCGCGGCGCTCTTGATCGCTCGAAGCAGCGTCAAATCGCTGAGCGGCAACGCTGATCCGACCGACTTCAAAGAAGGGTTTGGATTGGAACTTCCATCACCGCCGATCGCGGTGGAAGAGCAAACCGAGAAAGTCGAGGCAATGGAGATCACCGGTGGTTCACTACAAGATGAACTGGTTGCCTTGGTCGAAGACAACCCAGAAGTCGCCGCCAACGTGATTCGCAGCTGGGTCGGCGAAGCTGCCTAGACCTTGTTTGAACCCAGATTCAAATCAGTGTCCGCAGGAAGCACAGCCTGATTGGCATCCGCCCGCCGCTGGGGAAGCGGTCCCGCAGTTGCCCGACTGGCAGCCACCTGTTTGACATCCCAAGCAATCACAAGTTCCCAAAACGTGTGGGCTCTTGTTGCGGCAACGGTTGCGAGTTTCTTCTGCATACCCAGCCCAAATCCCTGCGTAGGAAGGTCGGCTGCGGAAGTATTCCAACATCGAGCTTGGTGGTGGCAACGCTGGTGCGCGGTGAGGGCGGCACTCGCTCAGCCCAACATTGCAACCAGCTTGGCAACCTTCGACGATCTCGCCGCAGGTGTTACACCCCTTCGATCCCAAACCTTTGAGCTTGCCTTTCAAGCCGCTTGTCTTGCACGCTTGGCAAGAAGGATCGACCAACTCGCCACATGTGTTGCAGCCGCTACCGAGTCGCTTGGCCCATTTGAACTTTGGACCGCATGATTTGCAGCCTGGGTTCTGACAAGGACCAGCGGAATCGCAACCACCGCAATCGATCGTTCCCGGCGTCACCACATAAGGATTCACTGTCGCGACGGGCTGATGAGGAAACGCGGTCGCCGGTGCGGGCATGTGTTGGACCTGAGCAGGTTGCTCCGACGCATGATTGAGCACCAACGATTCTTCTGCAGCGTGCTCCGCCGAAGCAGCTTCCGTCCAGCTCCCCAACAGCGAATCCAAGTCCGCGTGAACATTGGTGGTGACCAAAGAGAAGGTCATCACACAAAAGAAAGTGAAGAGCGAACGTGACATGGAAGATCCCTTGGAACTGGAAACCAATCAAATTGGATGGCTTCGGTTTGATCGACGCTTCCCCCGCTGCACATCGAACGTTTTTTTCGATCACGCGCAGCCCTCACATTCGTTTCAAACCGATTAGGATCGGCACTCCCAAGATCGGGCGCGAAATTTCGCCCGTTTGCTCGTTGACGGTCCGCTTCGGTTTCGCAAAGCTTGGTAAAATCCGTCCATGGTCTCCATCTCATCTTTCTTCATAAAACCGAATGACCGCACTGGATAAACAACGTCGCAAAAAGCTCCAAGCTGTTGTGGACAAGGACTATTCCTACCGTTCGTATTACGACGACGACATCGAAGTCAAAAGCACCGGGCGATGCGGCTTTGGCGTATACGCTGCCCGGCAGTTCCAACCCGGTGAGTTGGTGTTCGAAGTCACCGGCCAACTGATCAACAAAAAACACTACGAAGGTAGTGAATACGTCATGGACCTGGACGAAGACTGGTACCTCGAACCCAGTACTCCAGGCGCTTTCATGAACCATTCGTGCAGCCCCAACTGCGAATTGGTCCAACTGACCGAGTTCTCACTGGGTGTTGTCGCGATCTGCAACATCGAAGCCGAGACCGAAATCTCGTTCGACTATGCGTGGGAAGCTTTTGACTGGAATCCCAAATGCCAGTGCGGTGCTCGCAACTGTCGCGGATGGGTCGTCTCCGAAGACGAGGTCAAGAAGATGAAGCGTTTGGCCAAAGGACGCAAGAAAAAGCCTCGTTGAGCTGAGCCATGGTGGAACAACCGCCCGCAGCGTTTCCGACCCGCGGTGAGAATCGCTGCGTTGGCGGCTAGATTCACAGGGCAAAGGGGTTAATCTGGGGAACCCGCTTCTCTTGCTTTGCCACCTTAGTCTCACTCGCCGTGTCGCTGATTTACCTCGATTTCAATCGCACAACACCGATGGCTCCTTCGGTGATCGAGGCAATGCAGCCGTATTGGTCGACGCACTTCATGCTGCCGACACAATCCCATGTTCACGCATCGGCGGTCAGCGAAGCAATCGAAGGGGCTCGCGAATCAGTCGCCTTTCTCATCGGATGTGAACCCTTCGAACTGGTTTTCACCAGCGGGGGAACAGAGGCCAACAACCTTGGCATTCTCGGAGCGGCTGAATTCGACAACACAATGGATCCGCTAGACGGGCCTCCCCATGTGTTGATCAGCAACATTGAACACGACGCGGTCATGCAGGCCGGTTTGCAGCTTGGGCGTCTCGGTTGGGATGTCGAACTCGTCCCGTGCGATGCCGATGGATTGGTCAGCGCAGACGAGTTTGAAAAACGTTTTCGCGAATCGACACAAATGGTCTGCCTTCAATTGGCCAACCACGTGCTCGGCACCCTTCAACCCGTTCGAGAACTGGCGGATCGATGCCACAACCGAGGCATCCGTCTTCACTGCGACGCGACCACATCAGTCGGAAAAATTCCCGTCGATGTCACTCAGCTTCGCGTTGATTCTCTGGCGTTGAGCGCTCACAAGATGTACGGCCCCAAAGGCAACGGAGCACTCTTTGTTCGCCGCGGGTTGGAACTCAAACCCATCTTGTTCGGCGAGAGTCGCGAAATGGGCTTGAGAGCAGGCAGCGAAAACGTGCCCGGCATTGTCGGATTTGGTTCAGCCGCTTCCATGGCGGGACGATGTGTCGACGAAGCCTACGAGACGCTCGCGGAACTGCGTCAGCGATTGATTGACGGCTTGCGAAGCAACCTCGGCGAACAGGTCATTATCCACGCCGAACATGTCGACGGTTTGCCCAACACGGTCACCGTGCAAATGCCCGCGGAAGCCAAACGCATTCAAAAGGCAGCACGTCACTTGGTCGTTGGCTTGGCCCAATCTGAATCTCCACCCGATGAGATGACTCGTGTGCTTCGAGCGATTGGCTGCAACGAAAAAGAGATCGGTCGCGCGATTCGCGTTTCGGTCGGCTGGACGACCAGCCGAGAACAAATCGACCGGGCCGTGAATCTGCTGGCGGAAGCCGCGGACTACCCGTCGCCGTAACCAACCGGCCATCCACTCTGGTGCATCGCCGGACGAGGCAGCCCGGCGCGGGTTCTGATTCAACAAAAAAACGGCCCGCATTCGAAAAGAACGCGAGCCGTTTGTGATTTCAGAATTCACCGGATGGTGAACCACCATCCGGCGAACAATCGTTAGCAATTACTGACCACAGTTGGTGCAACCAGCACCAGTTTGCATGACAGGTGCTGCAGGAGCAGCTTGCATGACAGGTGCAGCTTCGTAGCTGACAGGAGCAGCCGAACCGCAGTCCGTGCAACCAGCACCGGTCGAAACGCCTGCAGCGGACGAGCCGTAGACAGGAACTTGAACAGTGGTTGGAACTTGCTTGCAGACCTGAACTTGAACGGCCTTCATTGTTTGCACAGGAACGCAAACGCTGTAGGTTTCTGGCACTTCTTCGGTGACAGTGTCATAGACAGTCACGTTGTAAGTACGAGTACGAGTTTCAGGAGTGTTCACGGTGTAAGCAACTTCGCGAGTGCGTTGTTGCGTTTCCATGCGGGTCTTGTTGACCGTACGGGTACGTTCTTCGGTCGTCATGGTCGTTTGAGGAACCATGCGAGTGCGAGTTTCCATGCGAGTCTTGGTCACAGGAATCGAACGAGTACGAGTTTCCAAACGAGTCTTCGTCACTGGAATCGACTTGGTGCGAGTTTCAGTGCGATAGTTCGTCACGGTGTACTCACGAGTACGCTCTTCTTGACGGCACTTTTGAACAGTGATCGTACGAGTGCGTTCTTCGGTCGTCATCGTGGTGTAAGGAACCGTACGAGTACGGGTTTCCAGACGAGTCTTGGTGACAGGAACCGTACGAGTACGAGTTTCGGTCTTCATCGTCGTCACAGGAATTTCGCGGGTGCGAGTTTCCAAACGAGTCTTTTGAACAGGCACTTCGCGAGTTTTCGTTTCGGTGCGGTACTTGGTGACGGTGTAGTCACGAGTACGTTGTTCTTGACGGCATTTTTGAACCTGAACGGTACGAGTACGCGTTTCGGTTTGATACTTGGTCACGTTGACCATACGCTCACGAGTTTCGGTGCGAACCTTGGTAACAGGAACGGTACGAGTTTGCGTTTGCGTGGTGTACGAAGTCGTCGTGTAGGTGTAAGGAACCTGTTGAGTTTGACGTTGGTACGAGGTGGTTGGAACTTGTTCCGTCACCAAGTTAGGAACGTAAACTTGACGATACGAGACGGTTTGTCCGCATGCCGATCCAGCCGAAGCAGCACCGCCACCGACAACTCCACCACATCCGCCGCCACAAGCCGACGAACCACAGCTGCTGGTGCAAGCTGAGCAAGAGCCGCAGCTGCTTGCACATCCGCCACCACAAGCCGACGAACCACAACCTGAACCAGCTGCGTAGACGCCTGCGCCGCTACCGTAGGAAGCTGCACCGCCGGAAACGACGGCTTGGCACTGGTAGCTGCCCATGTCTTTCGTGACGGTACGCATGGTGGTCACGGGGACGCACTTGGTAACGGTACGATAAGCAGTCTTGGTTTCTTGAACAGGAACGCGAACGGTGTAGGTTTGCTCGACGTTCTCGGTGTAAGGCACGTTGACCGTGTAGGTCTGAGCAACTTGCTCAGTCACAGGAACGCTAACCGTGTAAGGCTGCTCAACGGTTTCGGTGTAAGGAACGTTGACCGTGTAGGTCTGCGTTTTGGTTTCGGTGTAAGGAACTTGAACCGAGTAAGTTTGAGTCAAAGTTTCGGTGTAAGGAACGCAAACTTGGTAAGTCTGAGTTTGCGTGCTCGTGACAGGAACTTGAACTGTGTAGCTTTGCTCGACGTCCTCGGTGTAAGGAACCGACACTTGGTAGGTTTCTTCACGAGTTTGCTGAACAGGAACTTGAACCGTGTAGGTTTGTTCTTGTTGCTCGGTGTAAGGAACGTTGACGGTGTAGGTTTGCGTCTTGGTCTCTGTGTAAGGGACCTGAACCGTGTAGCTTTGCTCAAGCTGCTCGGTGTATGGAACGCAAACTTGGTACGACTGTTCCACGTTTTCGGTGTAAGGAACCGACACTTGGTAAGACTGTTCGACTTCGGTCGTGACAGGAACTTGAACCGAGTAGGTTTCTTCTTCGGTGTATGGAACCGCGACTTGAACGTCGTAGGTTTCAGTACGAGTTTGAGTTTGCGGCACGTTGACCGTGTACTCTTGTTCGCGTGTTTCAACACGAGCAACTTGCTTGGTTACGCTACGCATGCGAGTTTGCGTTTGGCGTTGGTAAGTGGTGGTTGGCACCATTTGAGTCTCAGTGACGTACTGAGAACGCATTACCGTTTGCGTTTGATAGGAAACGGTTGGGCCACATGCACCCCCATAACTCGCGCCGGCAACGCCGCCGCCCATGACCGTGGCACCACCACCATCGGAGACACAACCGTCGCCGCTAGCGCATCCACCACAATCTCCGCATCCTGCGTAGACATTGACAGCGAACAACATCGCCGCTGTCAGTCCAAGAAACATCCGTAATACGTTCGTTCTCATCAAAAAACCTCCAAAACGCTCACAGCCAGTGAGGCAACAGAAGAAACACGGGTAAGCTTTAACGGCTGCGTACTCTGGGCGGACAACGCCCGTTCCCCAAAATGTAGGTACAAGGTTGGCAGTGTCAACAATGAGGCGATTCAATCAGCCCGATAAAGCTTAGTTTTTGTTCAGTCGTCCTAGAAAACCCAATCTCCCAGGATCGATGCAGTGAGAGTAAGCGTGAAACTGACATCAAACGCGCACCGCTTCGCAAAATTTCACAAAAGTCTTTTTCTGCGAAGCTCTGAGGTCGAACATCACCGACACGCGTATAAATCGCATTCAACCTGGATGATTGATTCATGCGTAGAATGAGACGCGGGAATGAAACCCACAGGAATTTTGCAAAAATTCCCTGGATGTGGTTCCCAAACCGGGCGTGAAAGACGACGTTACAGAAACACTGTTTGCACGACCCAGCCAACGGTCAAGATTGAAACGGGGGGAGGGAAGATCCATGCCAAAGGTCATCTGTGTCGGCGCCCCAAATTCGCCTCCGGATCGATCCTCGCTGCCAGAAGCGTTGCTGCAAGGCGACAGCTCGGCTGAGGGAACACAATCACCCGACATCGAATGGGTGTTTTGCGAGTCAATTGTGGACGCGTTCCCATTGCTCGAAGAAGAAGACGTGGCCGGCATCTGGATGAGCCGCACCAGTCTTCCGCAAACCTCCGAAATTCGCGGAATGATGCAAAGCGGGCTGATGCTCCGCGATATGCCCGAAGGTGTCGCGTTGCTTGACGCGGATCTTCGCGTGATCTGGGCGAACCATCGTCTGCTGCAGTGGGCGGGCCGTCCATCGGGAACGCCACTCGGAATGACGTTCTACGAATTGCTGCACAATCCCGAGATCATGGGACCGGATTTCTGCCCGTTCCATACCGCACTGGCGACCGGCGATGAAAGCAGCTCCACGCTTCACAGCATGGACAACCAATATTTCCAGGTTCACGCCGCACCGGTCCGCTCTGCCGAGTCGCCGCGAAACCTGATCGTCACCGTCGGCGAGATCACCGACGAGATCCTTCAGCAGCAAAAGCTGGCGGCAATCCACCAGGCCGGTCGCGAATTGGCGGATTTGCGTCCTAACGAGATCTTCATGATGGAGGTCGACGACCGGATCGATCTCTTGAAGGACAACATCCAGCACTACCTCAGTGACTTGCTCAATTTTGAAGTCATCGAGATTCGCGTGTTGGAACAAACCACCGGCGATCTCATTCCGCTGCTCAGCGTCGGCATCGACGAAGAAGCCTCGGACCGCCGACTATCCGCTCATCCACGTGAGAACGGTATCACTGGCTATGTCGCCGCCAGCGGCGTCAGCTACGTTTGTCACGACGTTCAGAACGACCCGCTGTTCATTCCCGGTGTCGCGGACGCTCGCAGTTCCCTAACGGTTCCTTTGGTCCTTCATGATCAGGTGCTCGGGACAATCAACGTCGAAAGCCCCGACGTTGCGGCGTTCAGTGACAGCGATCTGCAGTTCCTAGAAATTTTCGCCCGCGACATCGCCTTCGCACTCAACACGCTGGAACTGCTGGTGGCTCAAAAGGCCAACACCGCCCAGCAAAGCTGTGACGCGATTCACAGTGCGGTTGCCCTGCCAGTCGATGCGATTCTGAACGACGCCGTCCATGTGATGGAAGGCTACATCGGACACAGCCCCGAAGTGATGGACCGCCTTCGCCGGATCCTGCAGAACTCTCGAGACATCAAACGAACGATCCAGCAGATCGGTCAGAAAATGACTCCGTTGGAAGCCGTTCCCGCGGACGAAAAGCTGGATCAGAACGCGATTCTTCGTGGCCGTCGAATTTTGGTGGTCGATCACGACGAACAAGTTCGCGAAGACGCTCACCAGTTGCTTGAACGCTACGGATGTGTTGTTGAAACCGCCCATGAAGGCGACGAAGCAGTTTTGATGGTTCGCCGGAGCGCGGGCGACGACAGCTACGATGCGATCATCAGCGACATCAAACTGCCCGATTACAGCGGGTACCAATTGATGCTGCGATTGGAAAAAGTCATGGCTCATGTGCCAATGATTTTGATGACTGGGTTCGGATACGACCCAGGTCACTCCATCGTGAAAGCCAAGCAAAATGGCTTGCATCCTAAAGCGGTGCTCTTCAAACCATTCCGGCTGGATCAACTGATCGACGTTTTGAAAACGGTCATCGAGGCCAACCCGAATGTGCAGAATCCTCCGGGCTCGTCGCCGGACGACACTCCTCCCAACGATGAGGATCCCGATGCTGCACGGACCGCATCCGGCGGAACCAAGAACTCCATCTGCTGAGTCATCCGATGCGACTCGCGATCACTGCATCGCGGCATGATCGCAATCATCACCATCAATCAAAAAGTAAACGGCTTGGTGAATTCACCAAGCCGTTTGTCGTTTCAAGATTCGTTTGGTCGAGCGTGCTCTTTCAAAGCCCGCCCGTCATCGGATCAGGCGGGACGTGGAGCAGCTTCGGCCAATTCAGCCAATTTCTCCGCTCCCACGCGATCGCAGAACGTACCAAGCGATTCGCCTTCTTCGCGGTTGGCTTTGAACGCGGCGAAGATTCCCGTCAGTTCCGCGGTCACGTCTTCGTCTTTGACCTGATCTTTGTAGATGTAGGCCAATCGGTTGCCCAACCACCCGCCACCGGCGAACAGTGTGTACTTTCCGACCGCGCGACCGACCAGAGCCAAGTCCGCGTTGTAGGGACGAGCACAGCCATTGGGGCAGCCAGTCATTCGAATGGTGAATCGTTCGTTGCTGAGGCCCAACTTGGCCAAAGGCTCTTCGATCGAATCAATGATGCTTGGCAAACGACGCTCGGATTCGGTGATGGCCAAACCACAAGTTGGCAAAGCGACACACGCGATCGACCAACGACGAACCGTGCTGGTTTCTTCCGTGGTGCGAAGACCGTGTGACTTCAGGATCTCGATCAACTCTTCTTTCTCAGAAGGATCGATGTCGCAGAAGATCATGCTCTGATGGCTGGTCAAACGGATTTCGCGATTGAAACGAGCACAAACGGCTCGAATCGCTGCTTTCACTTGAACCTTCTCATTGTCGTACAAGCGGCCGTTTTCGATGTTCAGGCCGTAGGACAACTTGCCGTCGCCCTGTTCCTGCCAACCCATGTGGTCATCGAACTCGTGCACGTCGTCTTCCGTGCAATCGGCGAGGGGTCCGCCGAATACCTTCTCCACTTCGGCTCGGAATTTCTCGATGCCCCAATCCGCGATCAAGTACTTCAGGCGAGCCACTTTGCGGTCGCTCCGGTTGCCGTTGTCACGCTGGACGATGATGACCGCCTTGGCGACATCGATCGCCTGCTCCGGCGTCACGAATGCCATCCGTTTCGCGAGAGCGGGGAAGGTTTTCTTCGCACTTGGAGTGCGGCCCATGCCACCGCCGACCGAAACGTTGTAACCAATGATCTCTCCATCACGAATCACGGCCAAGAACCCGAGGTCCTGGGTGTAGATGTCGATGCAGTTGTCATCCGGCAGCGCGATGCCGACCTTGAACTTCCGCGGCAAATAGGTCGGTCCGTACAAGGGCTCATCGATGACCGGAGCACTAGATGCTTCTGGTTCACCACCGCCGGCCAACGTCTTTTCACCGGTGTCGGGATCGGTCAGCCAAAGCTCGTGGTAAGCCGGTGTCTGTGGCGCGAGAGCTTCGGTCAACTCGTCCGTGAATTCATTGAGCTGAGCATGAATGCCGCCGACTCGTTTCGCGGGGCAGCACATGATGTTTCGGTTCACGTCACCGCAGGCAGCCAGCGTCGACAGTTCGACCTCGTTGATCCTGCGAATCGTCTCGCGAAGATCACCTTTCAAAATGCCGTGCAATTGCAAGGTTTGACGTGTGGTGATTTTCAGCGTCGAATCGCCCAATTCATCGCACATGTCCAAATGAGCGACCAATTGATCCGAGCTCAAGCGTCCACCGGGGATCCGGCAACGGATCATCATCGAGTAAGCTTTGCCGCCGCCGGACTTCTTCAGTTCGGCTCGCTTGTCACGGTCGTCCTGTTGGTACGTGCCGTGGAATTTCAGCAGCTGAATGTTGGCATTGTCGAAATGATCAACTGGATCTGCCAGCTCGACATCGATCGAACCCTTTAGGAAACCGCTTTCTTGCTTGATCTTTTCGACCGGGCTGAGCTTGATCGGCTTCGCGGGCGCGTCGGTCGGTGCGGCATTCGTTTCGGAAGCGTCGGTAGACATCGAGTCAAAAATCCTGTGTGATTTGCGTCGGTCAAAGGACCGAAGGTTCGTGTTCGGCTCTTTATACCGACAATTCCAATTTTTCACCACGTCGACCTTTCGTCGACTTACGCCAAATCAAGGCCCCGGGATGCCCGCAACGCGACTGGATGGCAAGAAGATTGCCGCGGAAATTCGCAGCGAAGTCGCTGCTGACGTTGAAACGTTTGTTTCAGGCGGGAATCCCCCTCCCCAATTGGCGGCGGTTCTGGTCGGAGAAGACCCTGCCAGCCAGGTTTACGTACGAAACAAAGAACGAGCTTGTGCGAAAGCCGGAATCGCCAGCCGATTGGACCGGATGCCTGCGGCGACCACTCAAGCCGAATTGCTGGCCAAAGTGGCGGAACTGAACGCCGATCCAGCTGTCAGCGGCATTCTGGTCCAGCTGCCTTTGCCTTCCAAAGCCAACGGCGGCACAGGAATTGACGAACGAGCGGTCCTGGATGCGATTGATCCAATTAAAGATGTCGATGCGTTTTCGCCAGTCAACGTCGGGCTGCTCATGCAGGGCCGTCCGCGATTTTTGCCCTGCACACCACACGGCATCGTCCAGTTGCTGCATCGCACGGGCATCGAAACCAGCGGGAAACACGTCGTCGTGGTTGGTCGAAGCGACATCGTTGGCAAGCCGATGGCAATGATGCTGGCACAAAAGGACAGCACCTGTGGCCCCACCGTCGCCAACGCGACCGTGACGATTGCTCACAGCCGCACGTCCAACCTGACCGAAATTTGCCGGCAGGCTGACATCCTGATCGCAGCGGTTGGACGTCCTGAAATGATCACCGCGGACATGATCCAGCCCGGAGCCGTTGTCATCGACGTCGGTATCAATCGAGTCGAAGACAAATTGGTAGGGGACGTCGCGTTTGCCGAAGCGGAAGCGGTTGCTTCGGCGATCACACCCGTACCCGGTGGAGTCGGCCCGCTGACCATCGCAATGTTGCTGCACAACACACTGATGGCCGCCAAGATGCAAGCTGCGGGCAAGTAGACTGCGGCCGCTGGTTGCCGTCTAAGTCAACGCGTTGACTTGGACAAAAGTTAAGAACTGGGCAATCCAAACCCAAGATCTGGTTCAAGGCTGATCACCAATCCAAGTCAATCAGCGAACGGAAGTGAGCGATTCGCCGGGTTTGGCAATTGCCTCGTGAAACATCTGCAACTCTTTCTCGAGTTGCTGATTGCTTCGATACAGCTTGACCAGCTCTTGGCGTGTCTCTTTCACGACGCCTTCCAGCTTCGCGTTGTAAACCTCCAACGCTTTGCGTTCGATTTCGGTCTGCTCGAAGTCTTGCTCCAATTTCAGCTTCTCGCCTTGAGCCGCTGCTTTCATGTTCACCGTCGCATCGATTGCCCGCTGAAGCACTTCGTTTTCGTACGTCAATTCCTTGGTTCGCGTCTGAAGCTCTGCCAAACGCAATCGAATGCGTCGCAGAACAAAGCGATAATCGTTGAGCGGGCGGATGTAATAGGTGTCGATCAAACGAGCCACATCCGCGTCAATCAAGGCATCGGCCGCTTCTTCTTGAACGATCAGGATGTCGTCCTTGGAAAACTTGACTTTGCCGCTGTCCCCGTGCTGCAGACGACTGTCTACCGCACGTCCGCTACCGTCAAAGAAACCTCCGTCGAGAGCACCGCGTTGATCGGGGCTGTCGACCACGATCTCGTGGTTCTTCGTGAATTCGATTTTGACCCATTTGCTCAGCGGTTCGTCATCGGGAAGCGATCGAGTTCCATCGCGAAGGTATTCGGCCCGCGATTGTGCTGACATCGGATTGCTCAGCAAACGATTGACCAGCTCATCGTCGATTCGGCCGAACACGTTGTTGTCGTCTTCCACACTTCCTTCGGCAATGAATGGCTCGTGACCATCCAGCGGAAGCAATTCGTAAACCGACCAACTGACCGCTTGGCGACTCTCGATCGCTTGACGCTGCTGCGGCAACAAGGGAGCGGTCGGTTGCAATGTGACTTGATTGGGTGATGTCGCAGTCACGCGGTATTCACCGAGGTAGAAAACGGGGACAAGAACGTCCAAGTTCGGCTGCTGCCCTTCGGCGAAGCCATAAACGACCAAACCATCTGGAATCAGCGGCAACGGATCCGCATCAGCTTCGGCTTCTGCGTCCGGATCCTGAGGCAAACCGTCGACTGGCTCCTCTGGCTGGGGGTTCGTCAGAACGAGTTGCCCACCATTGTTGAAATTTGCGTTTGTCAGACGCAGGCCACGCCAACGCCGACCAGCTTCCGTCCCCAATTTGGCCAACTTTTGGGCCATCGGCAGGACGCCTTCACCGGACAATGGATCATTTGGATTGCCGTAACGAAGCTCCAATTGCTCCGCCTCCACGGACGCGAGCCGAGTCTCCAGATCCTCTTTGACCTTGTGCCATTCAGAGCGACTTTTAAGGGCTCCGGCAACGGGAAACACGAAAATCACGGCCAAAATCGTTGTGATGACGACCGGAGTGATCTGATACCACCGCCAGTGAGGTGCCGCTTTCCAGACCAAAATGGCCTGGGCGATCACGACGACAATCAGAACGAGAAGAAGTACGTACTGCATCAGAGCGATAGATAGAGAAGCGGCAGAACTACCAGACAGGGATCCTTGACGGGTTAGCTTAATCCAGTCCAACGCCGGCTTGGAGAATTTTCATCAAGTTTTCCGTTCCGGTCGTCCACAACGATCTCTTTGACCGACCGATCGGCATAACCGGAACATCCCTCACGACGGGGCGCCGATTGAAGCGGTTCGCGCGGTATGCACCGACTTGCCGGTCAAGCCGATCGCCCGCATCGTCCGAAATGATCCTGTGAACACGTCGGTACCGACCCAGAGGCGTGTACCGAACATCCAGGTCTCCGAAGGCGATCGATCGTGACCATGCGAAAAAAACTATCCATTTGGCTACTCACCGCATCCGTGCTTCTGCCCGCCACGATGGGGTGCAACCGCACACATTATCGCAAACAGGCTGACAACGAGGCCTACGCCTTGATGGACGAGAAAGCCTCGCACGTCTCGCGTCCGGTCAACGCACCGCTTCGGATCGAACTGGACCGACGCAGCCGAATGTTCAACCCATTTGACCTCGATTTCCAACCGATGCCGTTGGATGATCCCGCGTCGAGTCGGTACATGCAGTGCGTCGATGGCCGACGCGGCTATCCCATGTGGGAAGCCAATGGACTAACGAACACTGCCGAAAGTCCCGATTGGTGGCAATTCCTGCCGCTCAATGAAGACGGCATCCTGGAACTCAACTCCGAGAACGCGGTCAAAATCGCGTTGCTGCATTCGCCTGACTATCAACGTCAGATGGAACAGCTGTACTTGTCGGCTTTGGACGTCTCCAGCCAACGGTTCCAGTTCGACACCCAATACTTCGCAGGTGCCGGAGCATCGTTCACTCAAAACGACCAACGCTTTGGAGCATTCCGCGATTCTGACTCGACCACCAGCGTCGGAGGCGATGTGGCACTTCGCCGTCAATTCGCGACCGGAGCCAACTTGCTGGTCAATTTCGCCAACGAGGTTGTCTGGAACTTAAGCGGACCGGACACGCGAACAACATCGACGGTGCTGGACTTCACTTTGCTGCAACCACTGCTCAGAGGTGCCGGTCGTGATCGCATCATGGAATTGCTGACTTTGTCCGAGCGTCGACTGCTCGCCAACGTCCGAAACTTCGAACGGTTCCGTCGCGGCTTCTACCTCGACATCGTCACTGGCAGAAACAACGACAGCAGCGTCAGTCGATCGGGTGGTACATTCTCGGCCAACACCGGTGCCTTCACCGGATTTGATTCGGGATTCGCCAACCTGGGTGGTGGCGGAGGTGGTGGTGTGCCTCAAGCCGGCGGCTTCATCGGTCTGCTGCAAGACCAACTGCAAATCCGCAACTTGGAAGAGAACATTGCACGGCTGGGTGAGAACTTGGTCATTCTCGACAACACGTTGATTGAATTGTTGACGACGATTCCCGATGACCCCGAAGCGATCATTCGTCAACGATTGCAAATTGCACAAGCAAGATCCGCTTTGCTGAACTCACAAAGCTCGTTGGTTTCGCGACGCGTTGGCTATCAAAACTCAGTCGACTCGTTCCTGCGAGATCTCGGTTTGCCGCCCTACATCTGTGTCGAAATCAACGACCCGATGCTGGAACGATTCGAGTTGATCGACCGTACCCTTCGCAATCGTCGGGAACAGTTGATCGAAGTCCGATTGGCTGTCGGTCAAATTAACATCGGACTCCTCGAATCAAGCGAAAGCACTCTGAATCAGGAAACGGGTCTGCCCGAAACCAAGCTCGCATGGAACGACGAGACCATTCGCTTGATCGAACAACTTCGAGCCTCGGTCGAACCTCTTTCCCAGTTCACGGAAGAGCTGATCAACGAAGACTTGCCTCGAGTCGAAGACGACCTGAAGCAATTGGCCGAACTCATTCCCGAACGAAAGGACCAGACCGATTCATTGCTGGAACTTTACCGCGAAGAACAGGCGACCGTGTGTTCGCTGTTGGGAATCGAAACGGTTGATGAATCCATCTTCGACTTGGACCCAGTGATGGAACTCGGTGAGGAATTGGATGCCCAGTTCCGCGAAATCTCGAGCCGACTGGATGCTTACAAGGTTGCTGTGAAGCAACTCAACGATCGCATCGATGTCTTCCTCGCAACCGGTCCACAATCTGAAAACCGAGTTAAGATTGCCGCTCAAGTTCGTAGCGAAGTGATTCTCGCTAGCCAAGACTTGCTGGCCAATTTGGGTGAAGACGTTCTCGCATTGCAATTGATCCAAGCACGTGCTCGGGTGGAATCCTTGTTGTTACCCGAGGTGGAAATCAATCCCGCCGAAGCACTTCAAATTGCTCGCGTGAACCGTCGCGACTGGGCGAATGCTCGAGCCGCATTGGTGGACACTTATCGACGGATCGAATTCTTCGCAGACGATCTCGAGAGCGATTTGGACTTGGTGGTTTCCGGCGGAGTCAGTCGTGCGGCGGTAACGGACCTTCCCAACAACGACAACACTAGCCTTCGCATTGGACTTCGCTGGGATGCCCCGATCACTCGACTTCAAGAACGCAACACGTATCGCCAAGCCTTGATCGAATACGAACAAGCCAAACGGTCGTACTACAACTTTGAAGACAGCGTGTGGCAGGGCCTTCGCTCAAGCATCCGCCAGCTTCAAGCCAACCGAATCAACTTCGAACTGGGACGCCAATCGGTTCGCATCGCCGCGAACCAGTTGGAACTCAACGAAGACATTCGATCGTTCCGAGACGCTCGCGGTTTGAACAGCGGTCCCACCGCGGCTCGCGATACGATTTCGGCACTGGGTGACTTGCTGGACTCACAGAACTCGCTCTTGAACATCTTCGTCAACTTCGAAGTCGTTCGCCGCGGACTGGATCTCGACCTCGGCACGATGGAACTGACGCCCGATGGACTCTGGATCGATCCGGGCCCAATCGAGCCTGAATACTTGCTCGGTTTAGTCGGAACGTCCGAAGGTGGACTGATCGATTGCGGTGTCACGACATCGAACGCACTGTGCCCAACTCCTGATTGTGGCATGCCACTGAAGGAACAACCCAAGGCCCCAATCTTCGGCTTCTAAGATGGTGTCTGGTTTGCAAATCGGCAAGACAACAGCTTTCAAACAGGACTTCGGTTCGAACCAAAGCTTCGAGTTCGAAAGCAGGTCTCGGGTGGTTCGATTCGCAAGAAGTTCGGCTTCGCGAATCGGCTACTCGACGCCGGTGGGTTTTAACAAACCAGCGATCTTGCCAATCAACTTGGCGGAGTCAATTGGCTTGCTCATGTAGTCGTCACACCCGCAATCAAGGCAACGCTGGCGATCGCCATCCATCGCGTCCGCCGTCAACGCGATGATCGAACCGGTGAAGCCCAACGCTCGCAACTCTTGCGTCGCTTCGAAGCCGTCCAAGTTGGGCATCTGCATGTCCAAGATCACCACTTGCGGACAAGAATCAGACGACAATGTTTTGGAAATGTGGTCGACCGCCTGCTGGCCATCCTCGACCTCATGCACCGCCGCACCGGCACCGGTCAAAATTCTTTTCAACAGATAGCGGATGTCTCGCCGGTCATCTGCCACGAGCACCTGACAATCGAGCGATGGCGGAAGTTGGCGTTCATCTGAATCAGACGAGGATGACTCAGAGCGGGAAGCTTTCGAAACAACTGATCGAATTGATTCCTGGTCCAACGTCGTCGGTGATGTGCACTCGACCGAGCCAGCATTGATGCAGAACGAAAAACAACTGCCTTCGTTGACTCGGCTTCGAGCAGTGATTTCGCCACCCAGCATGGCAACCAAACGCTGGCTGATGACCAACCCCAGACCGGTCCCGCCGTACGTCCTCATGATCGATGGGTCACCTTGCGAAAACGGTTGAAACAGTTTCTTCATCCGTTCGTCGGAGATCCCAATGCCGGTATCAGCCACATCGAAATGGACTCGAGTCCTGCTATTGATTTGTTCCGACCGAACAGTGACACGCACATGCCCCGCCTCCGTGAACTTCACCGCGTTGCCGACAAGGTTGACCAAAATTTGCCGCAGACGTTTTGAGTCCGCTTGGATTTCGCGGGGTATCTCCCCGCAGTAGTCGACGCGAATCTCAAGATTCTTTTCCTCCGCACGAACCTGCATGATACTGAGCACGTCTTCAATCAACTGAATCAGATTCACCGACTCATCAAAGACTTCCATGCGGTCCGCTTCGATCTTTGACAGATCAAGAATGTCGTTGATCAGCCCCAGCAGAAACGCACCGTTGCGACGAATGGTTGCAACGTGCGAACGCGTGTCGTCATCAATCTGTTTTTGCGAGATCAGGTCGGCATAACCCAAGATCGAAGTCATCGGCGTCCGAATTTCATGCGACATATTCGCAAGGAATTGGCTCTTCGCCCGGTTGGCTTGCTCCGCAGCATCCGTCGCTTCTTTCAACGAGCGTTCAAACTCATACCGATCCGTCACATCAAAACCCGAAGCAACGACGTACAACGTTTCGCCTGATTCATCTCGCACCGGGACGAACGAAACATCCACCATTCGTGACGAGTCGTCCGCGGTTCGATAAGCGATGTCAAACCGAGACGTTTCGCCACGAATCGCCGCTCGGACTGACAACTTCACTTGTTCGACGACTTGATCATCATGTGACCACCAATAGGCTTCCCAAAACAGCCGCCCGATCACGTCTTCACGAGCCACGGATGCCGCATCGATGGCAGTTTGATTGACCTCCTGCAGAGTTCCATCAAGATCAACGATGCCAACAAAGCTGTTCATGTTGTCGATCACTCGATGAAGCCGCTTCTCACGCTCCTCCAGCTCTCGTTTGTGCAAACGCCGCGCGGTGACATCTCGCGAAACTGCAACGAACTGTTTGACCTCACCCGATTTGTGCCGGATGGGAGTCACGATCACATCCCACCACTTCGGAGTCCCCTTCGCTGTTGGGCATTCCGCTTCGAAACGTCCTTCACCTTTTTCACGAGCCTCTTCCAACGAGTTGCGAACCGTTGATTGCACCTGCTCCGGCCAATAGCTCCACCACGCCTGGTTTCGAAACGGCTCCAGATCATCGATCTCCATCAAGCACATTCCCTTGCCGTTCATCGACATCAGGTCGCCTGCTTCGCTCAGCACCTTCACGCAGTCGGGACTACTCTCCAAGATCGCTCGAGTGAATTCGTTTGATTCCCGCAGATCTGATTCACGACGTTTGCTGTCGGTGATATCCACCGCCACGATCATCACGCCAGTGACCTGTCCGTCCACGGAAAGCTGTGGGTCATAGCTAACTTGTCGGTAAGTCGTCGCACCATCGGCCATTGGCTCAGAAACCGATTGAGTCGACTGCTCGCCGCTAAACGCTCGATCCAAGTGCGGCTTCATCAAGCGGTAGCTGTCTTCGCCCACCATTTCGCGAATCGTGCTGCCATGCATTTCCGCTCGCGAGCGATGGAATTGCTCCGCGTAGACGGCGTTGACCGACACATAGCGTTCGTTTGTGTCAACAATCGCGATCGAGGGATTGAACGAGTGAGCCATGCCGAGTGAATTGCTGTGCAGCTCGCTGATCGTGCTGACTGGAATGTTGACTGAGATCAGAGCGAGAGTTTTGAAGGGCTCTCTTGAGACTGGTAAAAACGCTCGAGATTGCATCGATGGACCATCCGATGCTTGTTTGCCCCAATGCGTTCCCCACGTTGCGACCAACCCGCTGGACGCGCAGCCACCAATCAAATTGATAGCACTCGCCCAAAATAGAGATCACCCCCCCGATCAGGCAATCGCGAAAATCACTATCGTGGCCGGAAACGCAAGCAATCCGCGTGCGTATTCATTCTGCGCATATCGCTTGCAATTCAGTAAGGTTTCTGATTACCTCCAGTCGGTTTGCGAGGATGCCGTCGCGCAAAAAAAAGGCCGCGGACTGTCATCAAGAACAGTCCGCGGCCTGACGCATTTTCACGGTCGCGATGATGGTTGGAAACGCTATTTGGCGTTTTCGCCGTACAGCTTGGGATAGTCCTCGGCGACTTGCTCACGCAATTTCGGACGTGCCTTCAGTGCTGATTGGACCTTTCGAACCATTTTCGGTTTATCCATTCCGCCCAGCACATGATCCGTCGGCATGATCTCGCTATCCCAGCCGGCCAGCTCAGAAGGCCGGACGTTGTCTCGATACAACGCACCGGTGGTGAACGGTGTCGGAACGAACGATCCAACGATGCTCATGTCTAAATTGGCATTGATCTGATCTTCCATGCCGAGTGCCCACAAACATGCGTTTGCAAGACAGCGGCGGGTGTCTTCGTCAAGCAAATCCTCCGACGCACCGTAGGAGAAATAAGCCACACGAGCATCCTTCTTTTCGCCCGATGGCGCGACGTAGTGATCTCGAGTCCAACCGGCAGACACCTTGGGCTTGTCCGTGTTGACATCGTCACTTGGTTCAAACGTGTTCAGAACCTGAACCTCAACCAATGGAGTTGATCCGGTTGGCGGACGAGACGAATACGCACCGCTATAGCCGTGCATCGTTCCAACACCAGTCATGATCGGATGGTCGGTGGCCGATTCCACCGCGGTGATTCGACTGCTCGAACTGTGGTTGCCGCCGTAGTGACTTTGTCCACGCTCAGAGTGCCAAGTGTTGCCGAATATCTGTTCGCCCAAACCACCGAGGTAGTCTTCACCTTCGTAGTTGAAGTTGAGCTTCGCCCACTTTCCTTTTTGTCCGTTGAAACAGTGAGTGGACGTTCGAGCCCCGACGACTGGACCACCGCGTTCAAAGTAGTCCACCAACAGGTCGACTTGTTCGTCGGGTAGTTTCATGAATCGAGTGAAAAAGAACAGCAAGTCGGCGTCCTTCAAAGCTTCCATTCCGGGCACGGGTGAATCGCCCGCTTTGATCTCGCCGTCCTCATCGATTCCGAACAAGACGGTGCAGCGAAACCCATGGTGCTTTGCCAAAATTTTCGCAAGCAGCGGACATGTTTGTTCGGATCGGTACTCGTGATCGTTCGCGACGAACACGATGTGCTTGCCCTTACCGATTCCCTCGCCGCCTTCGTAAACCAGCGGAGCGTTTTCCGGCTCGGCGGCGAAGGTGGAAAGCGGAATGGCAACAACGGACAACAAAAACAGAGAAAGCCAAGTCTTCATAGATCAAAGGGAGTATCGAGGTGGGGTGGATGGAAGGTGGCGTCGCGATCGTTCACGCGAAAAGCGTGATGGGCAACTGACACGCGAGAAACTCGCGAGCGTCTTTGAATTTAATCCATCTTCATCTCGATCGCCTGACGATCCACGCCGCTTTCCGCAAAACGACCAAACATCAATTCCCGTGTCGCATTTCGATGGGTCTGTGCCGCACAAGTATCTCCCGCAAATTGTTGATTGCAGGGTTCTGGCGATCATTCCGAGTAGCGCATGCAACCAAACCGCGACCCGCCAAAAAGCAGTCCAGCGTCAGCCCGCCGACCAGTCGTTTCTATAGACCCAATCGTTCGATATTCGAGTCGAATCCAACTTCGACGACACAGCAACCATCGAACAACAGGTGCCCACATTCGCAGACGCGAGTACAATCGAACGTCTGATCCCCACCTCTCACCCTCCCCCAACCAACAGCATCATGCCGTTCAATCAAGCGAAACGATCCAATATTTCCCATGGTCGAGCACCAACTTTCCTGCTTCCACTTTTGCTCCTCTTTACGTGCGTTGCATCAACTTCGTCGGTGACGTCAGCGGCGGACAACGATCGACCTAACGTCGTCGTCGTGATGGCCGATGACCTCGGGTACGGCGACATCGGTTGCTACGGTGCCAAGGGTCTGGAAACTCCCAACATTGACCGCATGGCTTCCGAAGGTTGCCGTTTCACCAGCGGTTATTGCTCAGCATCGACCTGCACTCCGACCCGGTATTCGTTCCTCACTGGCACATACGCATTCCGTTTTCCCAATACCGGCATCGCTCCACCGAACAGCCCCGCGTTGATTCCCGCCGGAACCACGACAACGGCCAGCATTCTCCAAGACGCTGGCTACAAGACCGCAGTCATCGGCAAATGGCACCTTGGCTTGGGTGAAAAGAACGAAGGTCCAGACTGGAACGGCGACCTGAAACCCGGACCGTTGGAAATTGGCTTCGATCACTGCATCTTGCTGCCAACGACAAACGATCGCGTCCCGCAAGTTTACGTCAACGATCACAACGTCGAAAACTTGGACCCTGCGGATCCACTTTGGGTCGGCAACAAAAAGCCATCCGAAGATCATCCCACCGGGATCACCCACCGCGACACATTGAAAATGGATTGGTCACACGGTCACAACTCCACCATCCACAACGGCATCAGCCGCATTGGTTTCTACACGGGAGGCCATGCGGCTCGGTTCCGCGATGAAGACCTATCTGATCGCTGGGTTGCTGAATCCAAACGATGGATTGCTGAGAACAAAGACGAGCCGTTCTTTCTGTTCTTTGCTTCGCACGACTTGCACGTTCCTCGAGTCGTCCATGAGCGATTCCAAGGCAGCACCGAACTGGGACCACGCGGCGACGCGATCGCAGAACTGGATTGGTGCGTTGGCGAATTGATGAAGTCGCTTGAAGAGAACGGACTGACCGAGAAAACCATGTTGGTCTTCTGCAGCGACAACGGTCCTGTTTTGGACGATGGTTACAAAGACGATGCCAACGAAAAACTTGGTGACCACGATCCCAATGGCCCCTACCAAGGCGGCAAGTACACGGTTTACGAAGGCGGAACGCGAACACCATTCATCACTCGGATGCCGGGCACGATTCCAGTCGGTGTCAGCGACGAAATGGTTTGCACCATTGACTTTGCCGCCAGTCTCGCAGCCATGGTCGGACAAGAACTTCCGAATGACGCTTGTCTGGACAGCCAAAACGTGCTCGGGGCGTTGATGAATCAGTCCGGTGCCTCCGGTCGCAAACACTTGGTCCAACAAGACAACGGGAAAGTCGGCAACTACGGTTATCGCGTCGGCGATTGGAAACTCGTTCGTCACGACCAAAAGAAGTCTTACAACTTCGACCTGTCGATGACACGAAAACCGGTGCCCCGATTCGCACTCTACAACCTGGAATCAGATCCAGCCGAACAGAACGATCTGAGTGACAGCGAACCCGAACGAGCGAAGCAAATGCAACAGGAACTTCAAAAGCTTCTCGACGCCGGCCGCAGCCGCTAAGCAGCAACAGCCAGTTGCTTGAATCGTCAACGACGTATCAACGCATGTAGGATGGGCACTCTTGCCCGTCAAAGTGGTGAATATCACAGCCCCGCGGTTGTTGGATCACGCCGACACGCACAACCAGTCGCGGTTGCTCACCGCCCCGTACGATGGGCTTCCAAGCCCGTCGAAACGCAACCCCGACGCGTCTCGGCCTGTTGATTGAATCCTACCCCAAAGCGTTAGTTTTGAAGTTGCGTTTTTTCGTTGAATGGCCAACGGCCTTTCTCAACATAGCCAGCGGGCAACGCCCCTGGACCAGGAAAGCACACTCCCATCTTGGCCAACGGCCAAGTTCAATCCAAAACGTGTGGGTTGATGTTGGCCGTTGGCCAACCAATTTCCCTTCGTTCTCGATCCCAGGGGCGATGCCCCTGGCTTCGTTGAGGATGGCCGTTGGCCAACAAAACCCAATGCCAATGCGCAACGTCAAAAAGCGTTAGCGAGGGATCGCGTACCATTGCAACGAGCCTGTGAATCCCTCGATCACCCTTTGCACACCCGCAAAACCAATCAAAAAAGCCGCTCGCTGGAATCATCCGGTGAGCGGCTTTCTTTGTGGTTCTAACTCAATCGTCTTGGCAAATCAGGCCGTGGCGAGTTTCGACTCTTCACTCGCAATCATCTGACGCAGGATCTCGTCCAACGAAACGCGAATGTCCCAGTCCGGGTAGTCGCGTCGCAACTTGCCCAGGTCGCTGATGTAGCAAATGTGATCGCCTTTGCGATTGTCATCGCCCAACGTCCACTTCACTTTGTGGCCCGAAATGTCTTCGATCTTTTGAATGCATTCCAACACGCTGGCCGCGTTGTCGCGTCCACCGCCGATGTTGTAGACCTCGCCCGGACGGGGGTTCTTTGAGAATGCTTCGAACGCTTTGACCACGTCGCTGCATTCGATTTGGTCGCGAACTTGTTTGCCTTTGTATCCAAAGATCGTGTAAGGCTTGCCCGTCACAGCGACGTGAACGAGGTAGCTTAAGAAACCATGCAGTTCGACGCCGCTGTGGCTGGCCCCAGTCAAACATCCGCCACGAAAGATGCCCGTTTTCAGACCGAAGTACTTGCCGTACTCTTGCGCCAAGACATCCGCCGCGGTCTTCGACGCACCGAACAGTGAGTGCATGGTTTGGTCGATGCGGCATGATTCGCTGATGCCGTCGTAGTCTTCTTCGCGAGCGTATTCCCAGCGGGTTTCCAATTCGTCCAGAGGCAACTCGTTGGGTGCGTCACCGTAAACCTTGTTCGTGCTCATGTGGCAGAACACGGCTTCGGGTGCATGCTGACGAGTTCCCTCGAGCAGGTTCAATGTGCCGTTGGCATTGACTTCAAAATCCAGAAACGGAATCGCGGCCGCTTTGTCGTGGGAAGGTTGTGCCGCACAGTGAATCACCAAATCTGGTGGTTCGTTCTTGAACAGGTCCAGCACGCCTTCGCGATCGCGGATGTCCAGCGACACGGTTCGGAAGTTGTTCGTTTCCTGCTCCAGTCGCGATTGGTTCCACTTGGTGCTGCCATCCGGGCCGAAAAAGGTGGCGCGCATGTCGTTGTCGATGCCGATGACTTCGTCACCCAGGGCGTCCCAATGCCGCACCGCGGCCGAGCCGATTAGCCCACTGGAACCTGTCACAATCACACGCATAGCACGTCCAAACCTACCTAAAAACCAACATCAAAAGAAAACGGCCGTCCGATTGTAATTCGCAATCGAAACACCAAAACCGCCGCGAGTTTTTTTCACAAAAACGACAACGAGACGAAGGGATCCGCCCCGATGAAGACGGACAAGCGGTCGATGGAGGCTCTTTCCCCGGGCTCAAGCGGCCTGTTTCACGCTCTCCGGTGCTGCCGACGGCGCGTTGGGACGAATCATCCGAGTCATCTCAAGAATCTCCGCAATCGCGAGGGCCTGCTCGGCTGCCGTTTGGGTCAAATCTAGAAAGAGCACGCGTTTGCCGCGAATTTCGCACCAAGTGCAGCCAGCCCCCTCTAATGGTTCGCCGCGAATTTCAAAACCATTTTGGCGTGCGATGCGGGTCATCCGCTTCAAGCGTTCCAGCACGTTCTCGTCGTCAAACCGATTCATTTCGAGATCTCTGCACTCGCTGGAGACAGGCTTTTCGCTTGCGTGATTCAGGGCGAACAAGTGACCGGGGCAAACGAGCCGTGGAGGGTAAGGTTTGCGGGCCGGATAGCAGGGATTTATCAACCGTGTGGGTTGTTCCGATAGATCAAACAGCCACTCCCTTCCTGCTTGGATTCCAATTCAGCTATGTCGCAACAAGCTTCCACCGCCGCTTCGACTCACAACGCTCCTGAATCGCAAGCCAACGAGCTGACGGTGCTTCGGGAGCAAGTGAAGCGTCTGCAAGGGATGGCGACACTCGGCGAATTGACCGGCACCGCGACGCACGAATTCAACAACGTGCTGATGACGGTCATCAACTACGCCAAGTTGGGACTTCGCAACGAAGACAAAGCCAGCCGCGACAAAGCACTGACGAAGATCTTGGAAGCTTCCGAGCGAGCCGCACAAATCACCAACACGATTTTGGCCCAAGCTCGCAATCGCAGCGACACGATGGGACCGGTTGATCTAAGCGGCCTGGTTCGCGAAACGTTGGTGCTGATGCAACGCGAAATGCAGAAGTACCGAATCAGCATCGAAACCGACTTGGCGGAAACGGCCACCGTTCACGCCAGCGGCAATCAAATCCAACGCTTGCTGCTCAACCTGCTGACCAATTCGCGACAAGCGATCGGGGAATGTGGCACGTTGTGGATTCGAGTCACAACGTGCGAAACCGGAACGGACGGACCGGGCTACGTTGAACTGACCGTTCGCGATTCAGGCAAAGGCATCCCGGAAGACGTCTTGCCAAAGATCTTCGATCCGTACTTCTCAACCAAAGCCGGTCCCGACGAAACCGGCAAGGGCGGCACTGGATTGGGCTTGGCCGCCTGCAAAGACATCATCGACGAACACAAAGGACGCGTGCGAGTCGAAAGCTCGGTCGGTCGTGGCACCGCATTCATCATCCGCTTGCCAATCAGCGCGTCCCAACGAGCGGCTGCCTGAAGAGCATAGGTCAGGTTCCGAATAGCTTTTGAACGCGGACGGGCCGTCTCGCACCATGCGGCCATCTCGCACCGTGAATGAACCTTGTGATGGGGTGCCTCATTGCCGGGCACTTGGTCTGCGTGGGCAACGTCGCTGAAAGAGGGACCGGCGACATCCTCTGCGAGAGTACGGAACCGAGCTCTCACCGCATCGCTCGCGATCAGAGCAAAAGGGTGTCTTCATCGGTGCTCGTTAATTCTCAACGGGCCTGCTGCCCCCCTGCCTCGGGAATAAAGCGAGGTCATAATTGCGCATTTTACATGGTGCAATTCAAGCACCTTAGTAAGATGCATTCGCACCAGCATGAACATTTTGCAACCGGCCTAACATCGCTTTCGAGCCTTTGGCCATGGCAAATCTCAACATGCCCGAAAACTTTGCTGGTTGCGGTAGTTTTTGCCACGCACGGGTCGGTGTTTCGCAACGTCCCGATCAATCATTTGATTCTTACGCCTTTCTCAAAATGTTGTCCATGAATTCCAGAAGAAAACTCGGCTTCACTCTTGTTGAGCTGCTCGTCGTGATTGCCATCATTGGTGTTCTCGTCGGTTTGCTCCTTCCTGCTGTTCAGGCTGCTCGTGAAGCTGCCAGAAGAATGAGTTGCAGCAACAATTTCAAGCAAATTGGGCTCGCCATCCACAACTATCACTCTGGCTTCAACCAGTTGCCCATCCACGGGACCGGCACGCCAAACAGAGCAGGAGCGGCTCCCGATGCGAACAACGCTGGAGAGGTTCCACGATCCAACAATCGTCTCGAACTCAGCATGTTGGTTGGGTTGTTGCCTTACATCGAGCAACAGGGATTGTGGGAACAAATCAGCAATCCACTCGCTGATCCCGTCACCGGAGCGATCTTTCCACCGATGGGACCAAGCCCCCGACGATGGATTGGCCAACAAGCCGCAGCTTACTACAGCCCATGGGCGACTGAAGTCAGCGGTTTTCGTTGCCCAAGTGATCCGGGCAGCGGGCTGCCAGCGGCCGCTCGTGGGAACTACGTCGCCTGCGTTGGTGACTCGGTCTTCCGACCAACGGGACCGCTTGACGATTCAGGCAACACCAATGCAGGTGCCGCGATCGAGAGCCAAGCTGCCAACCGTGGTGTATTTGTCGCGCGTCGCACCGTGAAATTTCGAGACATCCTTGATGGGCTTTCCAACACGATTGCTGCAGGCGAAGTGAACAGCGATCTTGGCGACAATGATGTGACAACGCGAGCGGCTCGAGCAACCATCAACCCTGGATTCGAAGGCGGCACCGAAAGCTGCAACGTTAACATCGATCCAGAGCGTCCACAGTTCTGGGCATCGACGGCTACCTTTGCACTTCACCAAGGTGGCGGAACCGAAGCGGAGCAGCGTCGAGGCTACAAGTGGTTCATGATGCGAACCTTGTGGGGAAGCGTTCATACCGTTAGTCCTCCCAACAGTCTTCTTTGTGCGAACGGCAACAACTTCGACACAGGGACGATGCCACCAAGCAGTCGTCACCAGGGTGGATGCCACGTGTTGTTGGCAGACGGGAGCGTGAAGTTCGTCACCGAATCGATCGAAGCTGGAAATCAAATGAGTGCCCACGTTGGGACCGCAGGTGGCTCTCTCGCCCCTGGAACGAAAAGCCCGTTCGGCGTCTGGGGTGCCCTCGGTACTCGCTCGGCAAAAGAAACGGAAGCAAGTCTCGAGTAGACAACACGGCTCAAACTCTTTTGGGGCTGGCGCGTCGCAAGATGCACCAGCCCCTCTTCTTAGAAACCATAATGGCTAACCCAATGCAAAAAACACTCCATTTCCTTCTCGTTTTGTCGGCACTGAGCTTCACCATCGGCTGCTCCGGTGCATCCGAAACCACCTCAACTCCCACGGATGCCATCCAAGAATACGCGGATGCCAACCCGGCTCCTCCCGAAGTTCCACTTGATGGAGAATGAATCCCAGCCCAAGCGATCTACCAAACCGCTTGGGACAGGGTAACGCGGCGACATCGACTGCAGACCAAAGAGCTGCAACTGACGGCATGCTTTCGCCATTCGTTAGTGAAAACGAACCAGCTCCTGAACCGGCAGGAGCTCAAGCAGTTTGTGGCGTTGAGGATCGCATACAATGACGCGCTGTCATTCGTTCCCGCGAACCTACCCCAGCGAAAATGCCCGGTCCACTCAACGAAGCTCAGATTGCCGACTACGACAGCCAAGGTTTCTTGTTGGCTGCCTCGTTGTTCGATGCCGATGAGATCGAACTGCTACGCCGCTCGGCAAAAGAAGACAAACGTTTGGATGACCATGCGTTTGGTCGCGACGACGGCGAAGGCGGCACGGTTCGGTTGTCGGTTTGGAATCATCCCGGCGATGGCATCTACGGAGCGTTCGCACGCTGCGACCGGTTGGTCCAAAGGGCCGAGCAACTGTTGCGTGACGAACCGTATCACTACCACTCCAAGATGATCATGAAGGACGCCCGAGTCGGTGGTGCGTGGGCGTGGCATCAAGATTACGGCTACTGGTACGGCAACGGTGTTTTGACGCCGAACTTGGTCAGTTGCTTCATTGCCGTCGATCCCGCGACGCGAGAAAACGGATGCCTGCAAGTCATTCGGGGTTCCCATGCGTGCGGACGCGTTCACCATCAACTGACTGGCCAACAAGCCGGTGCGGATCCGGAACGTGTGGCTGAAATCTTGAAACGGTTTGAGCTCGTGCATGTTGAAATGAGCCCGGGCGACGTGCTCTTTTTCCATTCCAATCTGTTGCATCGCAGCGATCAAAATCACAGCGAGAACCCTCGTTGGTCCATGATTTGTTGCTACAACGCCAAGTCCAATGATCCTTACATGGATTCACATCACCCTCGCTACACACCACTGGATCGATTGCCGGACTCCGCCGTGCGTGAAATCGGGGAGCAACGATTTGAAGACACGGACTCCCGCCAAAACGACTCGCAAAGTCAGTCCATGGCGTGGCTGGATCCCAATCGAGATGCCAGCGCGACCTCACTGAAAGCCCAAACAAAGGACGCGGAGAATTGACGCGGCGTGAAAGCGACTCAGTCGACTTGGGTATCGATCCCGTTATGCCGAAAGATCGCGAGGTGCCCATCGGGTGCATCGGCGCCGGCTTCATCATGGATGATTGCCAGTTGGTGGCGTACCGAGCCGCGGGCTTTTGTCCCGCAGCGATCGCTTCCCGGCGAAGAGAACAAGCCGACTCGGTGGCAGAGCGGCATGGAATCAGCAAGGTTTTTGACAATCCAAGCGAGCTGTTGGCCGACAGTTCGCTTGAAGTCATCGACATCGCGGTCCCGCCGGACGTTCAACTCAGCATCATTCAGGAAGCGGTGCGGCACCCGCACATCCGTGGCATCTTGGTTCAAAAACCCATCGCGGGTTGTCTTGCCGAGGCCAAGCAAATCGTTGATCTCTGCCGCGACGCTGGCATCACGCTTTGTGTCAATCAAAACATGCGTTACGACCAGTCGGTTCGGGCGTGCAAGACACTGCTGGATCAAGGCCAACTCGGCGAGCCTGTTTTAGCGACCATTGACATGCGAGCGATCCCGCACTGGATGCCTTGGCAACAACGGCAGGGTTGGATGACCTGCAGGATCATGTCGATCCACCACTTGGATGCGATGCGGTACTGGTTCGGTGATCCTGTTCGTGTCTTCGCCAGTTTCCGGACCGATCCGCGAACGACGTTCTCGCACATGGACGGCATCGGGTTGTACATCTTGGAGTACGCCAACGGTTTGCGTTGTCAAATTTGCGATGACGTGTGGGCAGGACCGGCTCGCGAAGGTGCGGCCGAAGACTTGGGGATCACTTGGCGAGTCGAGGGCACCAAGGGGATGGCTCGCGGAACCATTGGTTGGCCCAAGTACCCTCTTCGCTGCCCCAGCACGATCGACTGGACGACGACCGACATCGGCCGATGGGAACAACCACGCTGGGACAAAGTCTGGTTCCCCGACGCGTTCGCCGGACCGATGGCAGAACTGTTGGTCGCGTTGGAAACGGGTATCGAACCCAACCTAAGCGGTCGCGACAACCTGCGTACGATGGCCCTGATCGACGCATGCTACGAATCAGCAAAAACCCACCGTGCGATTGAGCTCCCAACACCCTCGTAGGAGCCGTTCAGTCCGGTTAGCCAAACGGATCAATTATCCAAGCGTCATGAGATTGCTCTCACGGTCATCAGTCTCCGACTTCGGCTCGCTCCATTAAATTCGCGGGAACTTCCTTGGGCCAATCTCCCGTCAGCTTCATGTCGCGGATGCGAACGTCTCGTTTGACCTCCCTCAGCAAACCGGGACGGGGTGGATCAGCGACTGGCAAACTGATCAATGGAGTGTCGTTCAACTCCACTCGCACGGTGTCACCATTACGGGTCAACTTCACCGTGTTCCACGCCTGATCATTGGGCACGTTTTCCGGCGCGACAGGATCGGCTGGTGGATCCAGTTTGTCCACCGCAATGAATTCGGTTGATGCCAAATCATTGGTGATGCGGATCCAGTTTGGCAGGGTGCCCTCTTTGGTGAACTTCAACGCCATGCGACCGACGGTCGGTTGTACTTCGGTATCATCCCACTCCCACCAAAAGGAATACTCCATCGACTCACCGTCGAGCAACGGACGCAGATATTCGATGTGGCTCGACGGATCGTAGACATTGTCCGCTTTTGCCGACATGTATTTCAATTCGTCATCCTTCACCGACCACTTGCCTTGGTCTTTTTCACTCGCAACCTTGCGGGCCTCCTCGATTTTCTCGGCGTTTTGATCCTCCCCGATAGGCAACAAAGGATCAGGCAAACCACGTCCGAAAGTCAAAATCCCCCAGCCTCTCATCGTTGGATCGATTGGATTGATCTGCTCTGGAATCACCGGGTTCCCCGTCAAGCGAATGTTGCTGAACTTGACCGTCCGACTCATCTCCTGCGTGAACGACAACCATGGGTAGGACTGCGTTTTCAAATCTTTGACATAGGGTTCGTCATTGCACAGTCCGATGACTTCGTTTTCTGTGACGTTCAGCTCCTCTTCGTTCACCTTTCCATTTTCAATGGACGGTACGGACACCTTCACGGTGCTGCCCGCCATGGCGGTGATGCGAGCTTTCTTTTCCCATCCGTCGGGTTGATACAGCACGCCACCGTAAGCGGTGTTGCTTGCCCCCGGATTGCCATCCCAGATGTCGGCTGAAAAACCAAACTCGCCTGAAACGGGAAAACGCAGCATTAGAAGCGATTGATTGTCACCACTCGTAGCACTGACCCAGCCTTCGTCATCCATCGCAAAGAGTGGATGCAAGGTTTCCGTGTCAGGAGTCGCCCGTGCCGGCAACCTGACTGGCACAAAATGCGCCAACGGCGAACCCTCCGTCGCACCGGCTGCCCGCCCCACTCCGGCAAACGCCATGGTTCTTCCCAAAGCAGACGTCACAGTGTTTCGCTGACTTCGAGTTGCATACGGCAAAAGTTTTGCGAGCAATGGCTTTGTCTGGTCGACCGCCACTCCGGCATCAATGCAACGAGCGATCAAATAGGTTGCCAACATTGGATACTCGAGCGTTGTGTCTTGCTTGGTAGGCTTATTGGCAATCAAGTCAGCTTTGATGGCGTCCAACGTCTTGAGAAGCGAATCAGACTCTGGGTTGCCCCCATCCTTCAACTGACCGGCCAAGCGAACCAATGCCGCGGCAATATCAGCGTCATCGCCAGCTCGCTCGCTTCGTCCGATCAATGCCTCGGCGACGTCGGCTGACTTGTTTGTCTTGGCTGCCAGATCGGCGAGCATCAACAGAGTATTGACCGTTGGAATTTGGGAAGTCGAAGTGGCCAGTGACTTGAAGTCTTCTAAACGCGGAGTTTGCCGACGAACGGATTCCGGCGGCGTGTCAAACCGAATGAACCCGGTCCAATGCATGATCGGGCTGTCGGCGTCGTCTCCCATTGCAATCTGCATGAGCAGGTCAAATTGCGTCGACTCAGGCAACTCCTTGATTGCAACCGCCAGCTTGGCCGGTGTCATCGAATCGCGATTCGAATCATCAGCCAGTTTCATTGCGATCAACTTGCGGATGAAGCCCGGGATTTGCTCCACCATCCCGTCATCAATCAATTCACCCAGCAACCGCTCCAGTTCACGCTGGGTGTATTCATCGCGGCGGTCGCCGTCATAGTTCGCGTAGCGTGCTTCACGGGTCACGATCTCAGCCTCGAGCACGTTTTGAAAATGTTCGAGGTCGCTACTCTTCGCGGCACTCTTCAACATCAAACGGCGAAGCTTGCTGGCGATGCTTCGATGGCGATTCGAGGTGTAGCTATCGGAGTCAATCAAGCCAGCGGTGCGTTGCAGCAACTCACCCGCCCGATCCGCAACTTGAGGCGCACTCGCTAGATCGCTCGGGTCTTGCAGCAGTGGCCAAATGCATCCGAGAACAAGATTGATGGTTTCGCTTTTGCGATAAGACTCTTGTTGCATCTGGGATGTGATCGAGTTCAGCGTCGAGGCGGATGACGTGATTTCGCTGACCTCAGGCAAGACCGAATCCAGCGATTCTGCGAACACGTCTAAAGCCGACACCAGCTTCTCCTCGTCCTGGGACGCCAATGCAAAATTAACCAACAGACTCGCACTCGTCGCCTTATCAGTTGATTTCGCGATTCGCTCTTGCAGTAGCTCATCCAGCTGCGCCGAGCGATCACACAGGACCGCTGAGATCATTAGCGACTTCGCAGCCGATTCCTTTCCGGAGTCGTCGGCCAATTCACCTCGGTCATATCCGGTGGTTGACACTATTTCCGTCGCATAGGGGAACACCGTTGCCGGGCGTTCCGGCGGCAGCACGATTTCCCGCAACGCCTCGTATATCAAAGGGATCGATGTCGCTGGGTCGCTCTTCGGCTTGCCGTCTTCACCGGGCGTCACATCGATGGAAGTAACGCCGCCAGACTCCGAATCATTCGTCTTTGAGTCCTCAGGTTCTGGATCGCGTTTGCCTAGTTTTTCTCCAGTTGCATCCGAGTAAAGATCGATGATTTCGTTGACTTGCCGAGTGAGCTCTCCCATCCCGCCATCATCGCGATTGCGAACATTCGTACTCTGCCGACTGATCGTGAACGCATCGCCCGTCGTCCTCATCTGCCGCAGCGGAGGACCGTTGCCAAGCGCCAACGTCAGAGCACGCGTGGAGATTTCGATGTCACCATCCATCGCTGCGGTTCGTGCAATCCCCAATGCGGTCTCGCACTTATCTTTAGAAAGCGGTGCGCCCGGCTCGATGTCATCCTCAATCCGGTCCAGATATATCGCGAATGATTGCGAATGATCGCCGGTCAATTTTGAAAGTGCCAACTCGAGCCGAGGATCCCCGGTCGTTCGGGCGACGCTGGTCATATAGTCAATCAAGTTCTTGCCGACTTCGGTGCCCGCGTCCGGATCGGTTTCGAAAACCGATTTAACAACCGGATACAGATCCAACAATGGTTTGTACTTGTCGGCGGAAGGAGCGCCTGCCGCTGCGGTCACTTCCTCGACGGGCGGAAGGGCCTCGAACAAGCGAGCCGCAGTGGGTTCAATATTCTCCGACTTGGTATGCGCGGCAATCAAAAGTTCCGTCGCGGGCAATGACCAATCTTCGGTGTGCTCAGATGAGAGATCGCCGATCACGGACGCAAGTTCATCGACGGCGTCCTGCCCTTCATCGATCGCAAGCGACGATCGGATTGCCATCGTCAGCCCTGGTTCGGCATCGCCTGCCAACAGCATCTCAACGGGCAAGTCCATTAGATCGACGCTGATCGCCCGCTTCTTAGAGTCTTTTGACTCAGCGAGTTCTTCAGTGAGCCACTGAATGTATTGCGTGGATGCTTTGGGCGTCACAGCTTCGGCTGCTGCCTCGGCTGCTTTGACAAACGACTCGCTCGTTGTCCCGGATCCATAGCGTTTGGCTCGTTCGAATCGGCCTGGATCCGAAAGGGCACGGCGATAGATCACAATCGCGTCAATCGGGCACCCCATGCTAACCAACTTGTCAGCGATTGATTTGTACTGCCGCAAATCTTGATAGTCCCCGTAGCCAGGGTTGTATTGGTTTTGCTCGGAATTATCGATCGAAGCGTAGCCCTCAAGCGCGAACTGACGAGCCAATCCGCTTTGACCATTGGCCGCGTAAACGTCGAGCAACCGAGCAGAAACTGAGAACTGGAAATCGTTCGGTGTAATGTTGCTATCATCGCTGGCGTATTCGTACATCTCGACCAACATCGCGGGTCGATCGGGAATGCCACCAATTTCTTCGACCACTTGACCCGCCTGCCATACCAAGCCACCGCTAATCGTTCGAGCCCCGGGTTCTTCGCCCTCTTCGCTTTTGGGGATCGCACTCCGAAGTCTTTCAGCTGCTTTGTCTTTTTGCTCCGACTTTTTCAAGTCCATCAGGGCGAGCAAGAACTCAGCGGTCGGTTTCGAGCTTTCATTCTTTTTGGCTTTCTCTGCCGCCTCGCCAAACTTTTTGGCAACCGCCTCGTCTGTAGTGACCAAGCCAACAACATCTTCCAACGGACCAATTGCTGTTCCGCCGCTTGAACGACTGCGAACCTGCCAAAGTGTTGACGTCGGCGAAAACGCATCATCACTGCAAATCGCCTCCACCACAGTCTCTTGAATCCCCGGGATATTCTTTCGTTCGGAATCGGGTACGTTGCGAAGAATGGAATAGAAGTTTTGGCGACCATACGGACTCTTCAGTGCATGACCAATGAACTTGCGTTTTGCCTCACTGAAATCTTGTCGATCGCCCATCGACACAAATTCCCCCAATCGATAGGAGGACAATGCCGCAGGGTCAAACTCCAACAACCTTTCGAACATCGCGTCTTCGCATTTGGCCGCTTGCACAGCTCGACGCATTTCGTAGTAGCTGTTGTTCATCAAGCTGGGATCTTTCTCGAAAGCGTCCAAATACATCTCGGCCGCTTCTTTGTGCTTTTTGCTCTTGGCCAAGGCGGCCGCCCGAGAGAGCAACTGCCTCGCATCAACGGGACGGTCGGTGGGGGCATCTTCCCAAAGAGCTGCTGCGTCGTCGGAACGACCAGCTGCCGTGTAGAGTTCGGCCAACTCGGATCGAACACGCATCGAGGCGGGCGATGTCTTGAGCCGCCGCTCGGCTCGTTCGATCAACGGTTCCATCCGTCCTGCTGATGTCAATATTTCGACGGCTTGTCGGCGATAGTAATCTTGATTGCTTTGGTTTTGGCGTCGTCCGCTGCCCAGCTTCCTCAGCAACGCGTAGGCGACTTCAGCAGCCGATTCCTTGTCATCGCTGGCCATGAACGATCTCGCGATCTGCAACTCGACACTGTCATCACGACTCTTGCCGCCTCGCATGCGACGCAGAACAGCGGCGGCCTTGTCATTCATTCCCAAGCGACGCAGTTGGTCCACCAACGCCAGTTGCGTATTCGTGTCCATCCGCATTCCGAACAATCGCTGCGCAGCCTGCTTCGCACGATCGATGTCCCCGAGTTCAGCGGCCAAGTTCATTGCCGCCATCTCTTTGCGAACCAACATGCGACTGTCCAGCGGATCGAAAGAATCCAACGCCTCCAGTGCAACGCGGGGTTGATTCAACTCGCTGGCCAACCGAGCTCTCTCGATCTGCAAATCGACGTCATCGGGATACTTTTCACAAAGCTCGATCAATTCACGATAGCAGTCCTCAGGACGGCCATCCCACCAATGAGCAAATGCGGCCAGCACACCACGCGACTTCAATTCGTAAATTGGAGCGTCCGGGAGAGGTTTCTGAAGATGCTCAATCATTTCCAACGGCACCCGCAACGATTGAGTACGGGTGTTCGTGTTTTTCGACGAATCCTCCGGCACCAAGCTCGACAACTCAGACACGATGGACTGGTCGATCAGGGACGTGGACAACGGAGCCTTGATCTGGATTGACCGGTAACTTCCCGATGGTGATTGATAGTAGGTTCGCAGCATGCCTTCAGAGAGCGGACTTTTGCGACTGCGGGAAAGAACGCCGCGACCGATGTTGGCCGCTAAGACGGCGTCGAGCAACTCAAGCCGGTGTTTATCAACAAACGCTTTGCTCCGCTTGGATGACCGTGTCATGCCACCGAGCGAACCATTGATGGAACGGCTTGGTTGCGCGGCCTTGCCACCGGTTTCATTTCGGATTGCAGGAATCAGGCGGCCTACCAACTCGCTGGCACGATCCTCTGATCCCATCCGCAAATGGAACATAAGAGTGGACAAAAGCTCGTCGTACGATGCGTCTTCATCAGGATCAGGAATCGCAAACTCAGCTGCTCGTTCCGGAAGTCCGGCGCGGTTGAATTCGTTGATCAAGATACTCCGCAGCATCAACTGGCTTGACGCCGTTTGCAGAGACGTCGTTTGCGGCTTGCCTTTATTCTTGTTGAACAGGTCGACCAAAATCTCTAAACGTTCTGTCGAAAGGGGTTCAGGCTGATCCTCTTTTTCACCCTCTTCTTCAGGCTCTTTGGTTTCGTCCTCATCCGGAACCGCGATGCGAGACGCCAACAGCGACAGGATGGCTGTCTGCCCATATTCAGGATCAAGCTCAGCCAATCGCCAGCTCAGTATCTCCTGCCGCCGTTTCGCTTCAGCGGCCTCCGCATCGTCTTCGTTGGTGTTGGTATTCGTCGCCAACACCGACTGGAACGATTGCAATGAGGTGTACTCCCAAAGCACCATCGCATCGTCGACCTCTTCGATTTCGGCAATGCTGAACTGCTCTTTCATCATCTCCTCGATCTTGGATTCAGCTTCTCCCGCCGGTGCTTCCTTGGCTTCACGCACCATCAACAGGGAAGCCGCCAAGATGCGAGCATGCCCAAAGACGTTGGGTTGAACTAAATTCAGGGAAGTCGCACCACTGCTGTATCCATAGGCGTTGTTTCCGTAGCGACCAATCCGATAGTTGCGAGCCATCGTGTAGCTGCTTTGCCCCCAATACCTCGGATTGGTTAAGTAATCCGCCGGGTAATTGGTGTTGCGTGAACTGGCCTTGACCGTCTTCTGAGTTGGCGGCTTCGCGTCCATCGGCAGATCCATCGCGCGGATCTGCTCGCACAGTTTGCCCGCTTCTTCATAGCGTTCTTTCTGGTCGTCACCGCTATCGTCGTAAAGCAACAGCTGGGCCAGCTCGAGCTTCACGTCCCACAGTCCAGGGTCACGATCGAGTGCTTCGCGACAAATCGCGATTGCCGCCTTGGTGTCTCCACGCATCGCAGCGGATCGGATCATCGAACCCAAGCGAACCGGATCGGATACCAAAGAGATTCGTTCGCCGAGTGCTGTCGCGACATCGATCATGCCCGCGTCGAGTTTTAGCTGCACCAGCTTGAAACGATTCTCGGGCGTATCAGCAAGCGAGACGATTCGCTCTTGATACTCGGCCGCCGTTGTCACCTCGTCAGCCAAATCACTCAGATTGACCATCGTTTCGAGCAATGCAACGTCGCGAGGTTGTTGAGCAATCAATTGGTCAATCGCTTGCCGAGCGGCCCCATAATCTTCAATCGCTTCGTAAGCGGCGGACGTCAAAAGCAAAGTGCCTCGAGTATCACCGTCTTCACGGCCGAGTGATTCGATTCTTGAAATCAACTCTTCAACATCACCTTGGCGATCGTACAGAGGCGCCAACTGCTTGATCAGACTGATCCGGTCATCGGTTTGAGACTCATACTGGATCGCTTGCCAGTAAAGTTCGATCGCTTCGTCGGTGCGATAACGCTCAGCCAATTCCGACGCCATCATCCTTCGTGGTCCGTTGTCACGCGGAGCCACGTTCATTGCCCGGCGAAGCGCCGTGAAGGCTTCATCATCACGGTTGGCACTGAGCGCGGTCCGTGCGTAGAACAGATAGGACTCAGGGCTGGCTGGGTTGGCATCAATCAACGATTCGCATGTCGCAAGCGCTTCATCAATTTGTCCAAGACGAGTCTGCAGCCCAGCGACACGCTGCAAATAGTTGGTGCGAAATCTGGTATCGACTTCGGATAGTTTTTCAAACAAAGTCACCGCGTCAGACAGACGAGATTGCCGCTCGGCAATGTCAGCGGCAACCACCAACACATCCACGTTATCGGGCTCTAGATCCTGAGCCTCCCGAATCGCCTCCGCCGCATCGGTCAATTGTCCAGCCGCTTGATGCATCAGGGCCAGTTGTCGCAATCGATCGACCGTAGGTGGTTGGGTCTCCAGCGTCGCGATCTGATCGCCCAGCGTTCCGGCCTGACGATACGTTTCGATCTGGTCTTTCAAGACCTGTTCTTGTTCGTCCGGAGTTTCCGCGATTTCGCGGGCCACCTCCAAACGGGTGAACGCTTCTTCATGCTGCTTCGCGTCTCGGAGTGCTTTTGCAAAACGCAGTTCCTGTGCGAACGTCAAATCCATTTCTGACGCATCCCGCCAGGCCGCGAGGGCTCGTTCGCCCAGTTCAAATGTGTTGAACACTTCCGCCAAGCGAACCAGCGAATCGCGATTCCGGCGATCTCCGGAGGCGATTGATTCCCATGTCTTGATCGCTTCTTCTTTGCGATCGAGCTTGTGCAGGTATTCACCCAAGTACTCGCGATATTGCGGAGACTCAGGATCAACCTCGATTGCCTGCTCATACAAATTGATCGCGTCTTCTTCTCGATCGATGCCTCGAAATCGGTCGGCAATCTGTGAAAGCGTGACTGCATCGTCGCTTCGGGCATCAGCCAGTTGCTGCCAAACACCGGCCGCGGCATCGCGACGCGCCTGCAATTCCGTTTTCTGGTCTTCCAGCAACAATTGTCCCCAACGCAGCAGATAGTCAGGGTTTTCGGGGTCGTCCTTTGACAAAGCCTCATACTGTGCGGCCGCCGATTGATTGTCCCCCAACGCAACCAACACGTCGATCAATGCCAATCGCACGTCGGCGTCACCCGGTGCTTTCGTGGTCGCGTCCAGGAGTGTTTTCTTAGCTTCGTCGAGGCGTCCGGCAGAGACCAGAATGCGTCCCAATCGAGTCTGCAACGCCAGATTGTCAGCGGAATCGGCCAACTGCTCTTGGTAATAATTCGCAATCGGATCGAAGATGGCTTTCTCAAATCTGGCGACTACGACGCACTCGCGAATTATTACCAAGAGCAGTT
>NZ_DDGH01000039.1:0-16539 GCF_002337565.1 Rhodopirellula sp. UBA1907
AAAGAACGCGGGATCACCATTCTGTCGAAGAATATCGCGGTCCACTACCGCGGGGTGAAAATCAATTTGATCGACACCCCCGGTCACGCGGATTTCGGCGGCGAAGTCGAACGTGTTGTCCGGATGGCCGATGGTGCTTTGGTGCTGGTCGATGCCGCGGAAGGCCCGATGCCACAAACTCGGTTCGTGCTTGAAAAAGCTCTGCAAGCCGGCGTCAAGCCGATCGTTGTAGTGAACAAAGTAGACCGCCCCGACGGCCGTCCTCCCGAAGCTCTCGATGAAGCTCTCGAATTGCTGGCCGATCTTGGTGGAGAAGAACAACTTGACAGTGCGGCTTACGTTTTTGCCAGTGCGAAAGAAGGCTACGCGACTGACGATCCAGCCAAACCCACTGAAGACATGCGTCCGCTGCTGGACCTGCTGGTTGACCATTTGCCTGGTCCAACCGTCGATACCAAATCTGATTTTCAGATGATGGTCACGACGTTGGATTGGAGCGAGTACGTTGGCCGGATCGCCGTCGGCCGCGTCAACGCGGGAACGATCCAGACTGGCCAAGCGGTGGACGTCCACACGATTGATTCCTCAGGAAATCCAATCGTTCGAAAGATCAAAGCATCGGGTCTGTACGTCTTCGATAAGCTAGGCCGAGTCCCCGCCGAATCCGCTGGTGCTGGCGACCTCATTGCACTCGAAGGTCTTGATGACGTCGAAATTGGTGACACGATCACCGCGCCGGAAACCGGCAAAGCTCTACCAAGACTGAAAGTCGATGAACCGACCTTGGAAATGGTCTTCAGCGTCAACTCATCGCCCTTGGCCGGCCGTGAAGGCAAGTACGTTACCACCCGTCAAATCAAAGCTCGCTTGGAGAAAGAACTCGAACGCAACGTTGCTCTTCGAGTTTCGATGATCGAAGGTACCGAAGCATATGCCGTCGCCGGACGCGGTGTGCTTCACCTCGCCGTATTGATCGAAACGATGCGTCGCGAAGGTTACGAACTGAGCGTCGGAAAACCTCGTGTGGTCTTCAAAGAGATCGATGGCAAAAAGCACGAACCATTCGAAACCCTTCGCGTGGAAGTCCCCACCGAGGTGATGGGCCCAGTCATGGAACTCGTTGGTCTGCGTCGTGGCCAATTGGAAGAGATGAAGCAACGTGGCGAATACAGCCTTTTGCGATTCATCGTTCCATCGCGTGGTCTGATTGGTTTGCGAACCCGACTGCTCAATGCGACTCGCGGCACCGCCATCATCCACCACCGCTTTGAAAGCTATCGCGTGGTCGAGGGCGACGTCCCTCGTCGAGCCAACGGTGTTTTGATCTCGATGGTTGGCGGCAAAACCATGCCGTTCGCCCTGTTCGCCTTGCAAGATCGGGCTGAGCTGTTTGTTCCGCCGAGCACCGAGGTTTACGAAGGAATGATCGTCGGCGAAAACGCTCGCGAAAACGACATGACGGTGAACCCCTGTCGCGAAAAGAAACTGACAAACATGCGTGCCAGCGGCAGTGATGAGAACGTCATCCTGAAGCCACCACGTGATATGTCGTTGGAAGCTGCCCTTGAGTACATCGAAGACGACGAATTGGTCGAGGTGACTCCAGAATCGATTCGCTTGCGTAAGATTTTGCTGAAGGAATCCGATCGTCGTCGGCAAGGCCGCAACGGCTGATCCTGATCGATGCAGTTGCTTTTAGTTCGACACGCGGAAAGCGAGAACAACGCGAAACCGGTTCATAATCGCGTTTGCGATCCGAGCATCACCGCTCGGGGTCGCTTGCAAGCTGACTGCTTGGGTAAATGGATGTCTGGACTGGCGATTGATCAGTTGATCACCAGTCCCTTCCTTCGCACCCTCGAAACGACTCGGTCGATTCTTCAACACGCGCACGCCCCGCCGCGACGATATCCAGTCTCCGTATGGCATGACGTCTTCGAAAATGGTGGTTGCTACCATGGCCACCACGAAAAGAACTTCGCAGGCGCCCCTGGGCTCAACCAATCCGCAATCCAGTCGTTCTTTCAAGAGATCGCCGCTCAATTCCCCGACCGTGATCCGCCTCCGTTGACATTGGATCCGGAGATTGATGAATTGGGCTGGTGGGGCGGAAAAGATCGCGAGCTTCCCGAGGAGATGCAAGCACGCTCTCTCGCGGTGATCAAACGGTTTGAACAAACATTCGCTCAACAGCCTGACGAGGAAATACTCGGCGATCGAGAAAATCCGGTCGTGGTGCTGATCGCTCACGCCGATTTTTTGCGTGAGATGCTTTCACAAATGTTGGCGGGGCGAGTGGCGATGGATGCCATTGGGCCAATCCCCAACACCTCGATCACTTCCCTACAATGGTCAACGATGGGCTGGAAGTTGACGTTCCTCAACAGTGTCACGCACTTGCCACCGAGACTCGTCACGGGTCATCAAGCGTTGCTTTCTTAAACCTTCGCTTTTCTTCGGTGGAAGCAGACCCGAGGTGATACCGGCGACGTAGACGTAGCAGTCCATCGCAATGGCATTGTTGTTCCGTTGCCAGTTTCTTTGAATCACACTGCCTTCATCATGCTTCTGATCGATTCGCTTACCAAACGATTCTCGATCGAAAGCGGGACGGTCCATGCCGTTGATGGGCTGTCGATGCAGGTAGCTCCCGGTGAGGTTTTTGGACTGCTTGGTCCGAACGGGGCCGGAAAAACAACCACCTTGCGGATGGTGCTGGGACTGCTGGAACCGGACGAAGGCTTCGCAGAAGTTGCTGGCATCCGCACTTCCAAGGACCCTTTTGCTGCGAAGGCGAAACTTGGGTTTGTCTCAGCCAGCGACGGAGTCTATCCGTGGTTGTCGGTTCGCGAGATGCTGCTTTACTTTGCGGACTTGTATGGCGTCGCGCCAGACCAAGCGACCGCGAGACTGAAAGAGCTTGCTAGCGTGATGCAGATTGAGGCACTCCTCGACCGTCGTGCCGGTTCGCTCAGCACGGGTCAGCGCCAACGAGTGACCTTGGTGCGAGGCTTGATCCACGACCCTCCTGTGATGCTTCTAGATGAACCAACCCGTGGACTCGATGTCGTGGGGGTGCAGACAATCTTCGAGTACATCGAACATCTGCGTGCTGCGGGAAAGGCGGTTGTGGTCTGCACTCACCGACTGGACGAAGCAGAACGTCTGTGCGACCAATTTGGGCTGCTGCATCGCGGCCGCATCCGCTATCGCGGCACCTTGAACGACCTTCGAGAAGAAACCGGACGAGAACATCTGGTTGAGATGTTTGTTGATCTAATGCACTCCACTGACCCGGCGTTGACCGAGGACCACGCGTGAAACTTTCCTGGTCCCGGCTCGGCCGGCTCACTCAAAAAGAACTTCGGGAAACCCTGCGAGACCGACGGACGATGCTGACTTTGGTCATGATGCCATTGTTGGTTTATCCATTGCTCAGCATGGCGTTGAACCGCTTCTTGCTTTCGTCCGGCATGCCGGCGGAGCAAGCATTCATGGTTGGTGTCTCATCGCCTGATGAGCGAGATTTCTTGCAGACGCTGATCGAAGATCCTCGCAGCGCACCTCCGGAACCCATCCTGAAGGTCAACGGCGGTCAATTGGCTCGGTTCGAGGTGGTTGTGCCAGAGGAACTCACACCCGAAGAAGCGTTGTCTCAAAACCTGCTCGACATTGCGGTGCAGTTTCAACACGGCCCAAGCTCCATTCAGTCGATGGAGATCGTTTCGTACAACAACGATCAGGGCAGCAGTACAGCTCAGCGAATTCTGACCGAGCGTTTGCAGTGGTTACAGCTGTCTGAAAGCCTGCAAATCGTTCAGCGAATTGATCCCAATTACCAACCGATCGATTTGAGAATTCGATCGATCGGAGGGAAAGCATCAGGATCCATTCTTGGCACGGTGATTCCCTTGGTTCTGGTTTTGATGACCATCACCGGCGCCGTTTATCCAGCGATTGACCTGACGGCTGGTGAAAGAGAGCGAGGCACGATGGAAGCACTGATGGCTTCTCCCGTTCCGCGTTGGTGGGTGTTGCTTGCCAAGTATCTTGCGGTTGTCTTCGTCGCCTTCCTCACCGCGATGGCAAACTTGCTTGCCATGTTCGTGACCATGAAGGTGACAGGACTAGTCAGCATGCTGGCGGGTGATTCAACAGTCGGGCTGCTGCAGATCACGCAGATTCTCGGTTTACTGCTGCTGTTCAGCTGCTTCTTCTCGGCGTTGTTGCTTTCGCTTACCAGCTTTGCGAAGTCGTTCAAAGAAGCACAGGCATACCTGATTCCCGTGATGCTGCTGTCGCTTGGCCCGGCGATGCTTTCCCTGATGCCAGGCGTGACACTGGAGGGACCGCTGGCCGTCGCTCCGCTACTAAACATTGTTTTGCTCGCTCGTGACATCCTATCCGGCACCGCCACCACCGCAGGCGCGGTCGTGGCCGTCACCAGCACACTGTTTTATGCGGCGGCGACTTTGGGCATTGCCGCGCGACTTTTTGGTAGTGACGCGGTTGAGCGAACCAGCCAGAAATCATTTGGTTCGCTTCTTCAACGACCCGATACGGTTACCAATCGTCCCAGCATGAGCCAGGCTGGGTTGGTTGTCGCCTTACTGTTGCCAGCCTCATTTCTGATCTCGAACGGTTTGATGCAGTGGCTGCGAATCGTGTCCGATTCCATCTCGGTTAGTTCACAGCTGTTGCTAAACGCATTGAGCCTGATCTTGGTTTTCGGTTTGATTCCACTTTTCGCAACCATCATTGGAAAGCATCGCATCCGGTCAACGTATCGATTCGTGATGCCACCGCTTGCGTCAATTCTGGGTGCCATGGTCTTGGCGGGAGGAGCCTGGGCGTTTGCGCATGAAGCCCTGGCATTGGCCGACCAGTTTGGAATCGCCCTTCTTTCGGACGACCAAATTGAACGCACAAGGTCTTTGCTAGACAAATGGAAAACGGTGCCTCCATGGCTACTCTTGTTGACGATGGCGGCAACCCCGGCTCTCGTCGAAGAGTTCTGCTTTCGAGGCTATTTATTCTCCGCATTTTCGGCTGTCCTTCGCCCGTGGCAAACGATCTGCACAACCGCATTGCTATTTGGACTCTTCCACGTCTTTGTCGGCAGCACATTGTTGGTCGAACGCTTTCTACCCACCATGCTGCTTGGATTACTGCTGGGATGGGTTGCCTTCCGAACCGGCAGCGTCTGGCCAGGAGTGGTCTTGCACTTCTTCCATAATGGAATGCTGGAATTAGCCGCGCGTTATCATGACAAACTCGATTTCCTCGGGCTCAGCGATGCAGATGGCTCCAAGCACTTGCCACCCAGCTGGCTCGTTGCTGCCGCACTCATGGTCTTGATTGGCATCGCGATTGTCGCTTGGTCGACACAAAAACAAGCCAGCGAGAGTTCAATCCAGAACTAGCTGGTGTGAACAGCTTCAACTTCTTCGCTTCCCACAAGCGTGTCGCTCGTTGAGGCGGATGCCGCGTTCGTCTTCTTCTTGCGAGCTGCTGCGTTTTTCTTCCCGAGATTGTCAACCAAGTAGCTGACCTGGGCCTGCAACTCTTCCGCATGCTCTAAGAAATAACTGAGCTGAGCCAGCGATTCGTGTGACGAATTGGCAATGACCTCTACCTTGCCGATTGGCACCGACTCGTCTTCCCCTGGTCGAGTTGCGAAGAGCGGGATTCGGACAACGCTTTGCATTGACTTCTCCGGCAAACGAATACTTTGCCAAGTCGCATGATAGCCTTCGTGCAACCAAGCCATATTCGCGTCGATTTGCACTTTTGCGAGATCATGCCGTTTCGCGAATTCGACCAATGGTTCCCAGACTGGTTCCCAGCAACCATCGCCTTGAATCTGGACACTGCGCAAATGCTTCGCTGACTCACAATCCTTCGGACGCACCGCAAATGAATGGGCAAAGTGGTACAGACGCCCGAGAAGAAGGCGACACTCCGAATGACCGAACGTTCGAGTCAGAACCAAGAAGCCCAAAACGGCTCCTGCCCCCAGAAGAACCAGCCAGTCTTGATTGAACCGAACTGAGAGTACCGCGATTGTTGAGCTAAGCGTGCAAAGGCCAGCAACCACCAACAACATCCCATTTGGACCGAATTTTTCGTTCAACAGGTGATGCAAATGTCCTCGGTCCGTTGCATACATACTGCGTCCCGTCATCCATCGTCGAATGATTGCTGCAGAAGAGTCGAACAACGGCAGAACCAAAATCGCGACCGGTGCCGCAACGACAACCGCGGACTCCTTCAATGAGCACCACATTGCCAAGACGCCAACCATCAGCCCGATCATCATGCTCCCCGCGTCGCCCAAAAAGATTGTGGCGGGCGGGCGATTGAAGACCAAGAAGCCGAGCAGTGCGCCACATAAAGCAGTTGCCGCAATGACGGTAGATGCAGAGTGTCCACTCGATGCACTTAGCAATGCCAGCCCGCCGCAAACAAACGCGCCGACCGTGGTCGCCATGCCGTCGGCTCCGTCAAGCAGATTGAGCGCGTTGATCGCGAGCAACAACCACAAGACACTGACGGGAATCGCAAAAATCCCCAAAGGAATCTCGAAACCGAAGAGCGAGATCGATCGCATGACCGTTCCACTTCCCACAACGATCATCGCGATGACGCATTGAGCGAGTAGCTTCTGTCGGCCACGCAGTGCCCACTTATCGTCAATCAAACCAACGATCAAGATCGCCGACGAGGCACCCAGCAAAACAAACCAACGAGATGACAACTCCGTCATCTTGCCGAATTCCGCCCAACCACTTTCGTAAGCGATGCCAACCAGGAACGCGATACCGGTCGCGATGAAAACGGCTAACCCGCCCGCCAATGCGATTGGCCGATCATGCAGTTTCCTCTCCGCATCTGGGTTGTCCACCAATCCAACTCGAATTGCGAATGCACGCACCACCGGCACCAGTGCCAGCATCGCGATGAAAGCAGCGGCAAGAGTAACGAGGATGAATGGTGTCATTGCTAGTTGATTCAATCAGAGAAGGGCATTTTGACGCGGTGAAGGCAAAGAATGTCATGACAGGAACGATGTCAGCTGATGACAACCGGTAAACCCTGTGTGACAAGAATAGCTCTTTATTCTAGTACAACGTCTCCGCGATGCATCATCTTACGCGTCCGCTCGAAAGCTATCCCCCGCGCGTACGAAAAGTTAACGGAACTCCGCGAAAATCGTATTGGGCAATCGTTCCAAACCGTAAATCTCCCCGAATCAGGTGTCCCAAGAAGGGGCCACCGCCCCTCCCAAATACCGAAAACACAAGGAAACCAGCAGGCGGACACCTGTGGTTCCAGTGCCCCCCGGAACAGTCTCACTAACCAGGCGGACTGCTAGCACCCCCATTTCATGCACATTTGGCTAAACCGGCATCGCAGAAGGGGCGATAAAGAGTGCGGGGACTTCGCCTGCTAGCAGAATCGCTGCAAACGGTGCGACCCTGATTCCAAACGCCGTTGCAGCCAGTTCGAAGGGCAAGATGGCGGCTGGAAATGTTGCACGCACGAGTCGTGTGATCCAGATAGATCCGCCGCTAGGGGAGCCGGCATTATGACCCAGCTTAATCGACATGACGCGTCCGTCCGCCCGAAGCTATCGAGGCGAAACATCATTCGTCAAAGAGCTCAACGAGCCTTCTTGGCGAGTCTTGCGGCGGGTATTTTGACAACGGGGATGACCGGTTGCACCATCATGGGCGGCCTGCAATCCAAGCTGACTCGAAGTGAGTGCATCGACGACTTCATGGTCTCGCATCGCAACAAAGTCATGGCAGAAAAGGCCTGGTTGCGAAACGCTCACTGCCATAAAAAACATCGCCACTCGAAAGACCTCCGAAAGGGTTTTATCGATGGCTACATGGAAGTCGCGACCGGCGGATCGGGGTGCACTCCCGCGGTTGTGTCTCCTGACTACTGGGGTTGGAAACATCAATCTGGCGATGGGCAAAGTGCCGTCAATGCTTGGTTCGAAGGTTTCCCACTCGGAGTGAAAGCCGCTGAACAAGACGGAATTGGTTACTACAACCAGATCCGCATTCAAACCCCAATGCGACCAGCTTCGGCGGCTATGACCGGATCGATGGCCCCGACGCCAGTCGCTCCTGTACCGCCCACCCCAACGGCCAACGTCTTGCCGCCAGGCATTCAGTTGGGTGAAGGTGAAACTCTGGTGCCAGGCCGAGTCACGTTCGAAGAAGCAAATGAACTGACCGGTACAAACGTGGACATGAATCACGTGAAACAGCAAGCACCGCCTACACCGCCAGCAACCAAATCGGTAGCACCGAAATCGAATGTCACCGACGATCCATTCTCACAGATTGCACCTTCGCAAAGTAACGAAGAATTCGTTGCGGACGGTGCGGGAGCCATGTTGAGTGACATTCCACCAACAAGTGGTGATCAGTTTGGTGGTTCGGCCAACATCAAACAACTGTTCCCTGATGTTGACAGCGTTTCGTCTCCTCAAGACACCAGCGCATCAGACCTTGTCCCGCGGACACAGCAAACTCCGGTCAGCACAAACGTGGCTGAACCAACCCAAGACGAAATTGATTCGGTAATCGAAGAGATTTTCGGACGGCCAGATCGTCAGGCCCAATCAAATGAAGCAGTCGAATCGCCTGCAAACAATCAATCGATGCAATTTTTGTTCGATTGATTTCTGACCGTTCCTCAACCACAGACCAGTCCGGGCGGCTTTGCACCCGATTGCACTTTCAGAGAGTTCAAGGATGAACATCAACCTCTTTCAAACTCGAGTGTGGAAACACATTCGCACCACGGTTGGACTTGGCGTGGCCGCCTCGCTGGTCGCTTCATTGACCGGCTGCTCGTCACTGACCCAGCCAATCGATGGTGTTCCAGCTCACCGATTGCCGCCCGAATTCTTTCCGGCACCCAAGAACAACTTGGTTCCGGTTGATATCGCGTTGCTGTCTCTCGAGCCACCACGTGACTACCAACTCGGCCCCGATGACATCCTCGGTGTCTACATTGAAGGCGTTCTGCCTTTCAATCCGCCCAACACTCCACCTGAGCCACCTCCGGTCAATTTCCCGGAACAGGACAGCACCCTGCCACCGTCGATTGGTTACCCAATTGCGGTTCAGGATGATGGAACTCTGTCGCTGCCGCTGATCGAGCCCCTTGAGGTTGAAGGGCTGACGCTCGATCAAGTCCGCGAAAAAATTCGTGAAGCCTACATCGACAATGACATTCTGCGAGAAGAGAAAGCTCGTCCGATCGTCACGCTCATCAAAGAACGAACCTACGACGTGATCGTGGTTCGGGAAGATGGCTTGGGCGAAGGCAATCAACGATCACTTCAAGCTCAGTCCAGCGAGTTCATTCGAGGCCGCGACAGATCAGCCAGCGGTGGGTTGGTCAAACTTCCGGCCTACAAGAACGACATTTTGCACGCTTTGGTTGAGACCGGCGGATTGCCTGGCCTGAACGCAAAGAACGAAGTTCGCGTTCTGCGAGCCAGTGAAGCTGACAAACGCAAACGAGCTCAGTTTGTTCGAGACTTCTACGCGTCTCAACGCAACGCCATGCTCGACCCATGTGTTTGCCCGCCGGAACTTCCGCCAGACCCATCGATCCTTCGCATTCCATTGCGACTTCCACCTGGAGTGATCCCAAACATCACACCAGAAGATGTGGAACTGCAAGACGGCGACATTGTGTACATCGAAAACCGCGAGACAGAAGTTTTCTACACTGGTGGTTTGTTGCCCGGCGGCGAATTCCCACTCCCTCGTGACTATGATCTCGACGTCCTCGGTGCGATGGCTATCGCTGGCGGTGGCATCGGACAGACGACTGGCGGTGGAGGAGGATTCGGAGGTGCACGATCGGTTGGTGGAGTTCCACCTGGAATGCTGTATGTGCTTCGTCAGACACCATGCAACGGACAAGTTGCAATTGAGGTTGACCTTGCCCGGGCCGTCAACGACCCACGAAGTCGCCCACTGGTTCAACCTGGCGACACTCTGATTCTTCAATACAAATGTGAAGAAGAAGTGCTGAACTTCAGCCTCGGTACATTCTTCACCTACGGTATTCAAGAACTACTGCGAAACTAATCCTCGACCGACGATCGAGTCAATCAAACGAAACGTCGCCTCTACCCAGGGGCGACGTTTTTTCGTTGACCAAGCGGCTCCCGACCGGCCTCACAGCTTCACAAGCAAACTTGATCCCAGTCGGCTCACCCAAACCTCTGGAACAGGAGCCTCAAAAGTCATCCGCTCTTTCTTCGTGGGATGCATGATGGAAAGCCGCCAACTATGAAGTGCGATCCCGGTCGGCCAAGACCGCTCGCCTCCATATTTGGTGTCGCCCAAAATGGGGAACCCAGCCTCGGACCATTGCAAGCGAATTTGATGCTTGCGGCCTGTGAGTGGCTTGACCTTGAGAAGCGTTGATTCGCGGTCGTACCCTGAAACTTCGTACTCCAGACGAGCCTCCTTGGCATCAGCTCTGGAATGATGGGCCACACGCATGCGGTGAGCTGCATCGTCCTTGTAGACATCGTCGACCAAAGAGCCCTGTTGCTGCTCGACTCGGCCGGCGACAACCGCGAGGTACGTCTTCTTCGCTCCAACGCCAGAATGATTGGCGAACTGAGGCGTGAGTCTGCTGGCCGCTTTACTGGTTCGGGCCATCACGATGACACCCGAAGTCATCGAATCGAGCCGACTCACAATTCCGAGATAGACCTTCCCCGGTTTGTTGCACGTCCGTCGGATGTAATCACAACCGAGCGAATGCAAAGTCGGCTGCCCAGCAGCTCCCATCGTCGCTAACTTGGTCGGTTTGTTTACCACGAGCAAATGGTTGTCTTCGTAGACGACGTCGACTTCGCTCATGTTTCTCGAATCCCAAAATAGAAAGTTACGTCACCGATGGGTGAATCAGCCAACGCGAATTTGAAGTTGGGGAAGCGTTCGCTGGACCAAGCCCAGAAGATCCTGCAGGACGTATTTGGGCATCGCTCATTTCGCCCCAGCCAATCTGCCGTCATTCAGCACGCTCTCGCTGGTGAGCACGCCATGGTGATCATGCCAACAGGACGTGGCAAGTCGATGTGCTTCCAAATTCCCGCGTTGCTGGGGAGCGGCACCGATCTGACGTTGGTACTTTCTCCGCTGATTGCTTTGATGCAGGACCAGGTCGATGGGCTGGTAGCAAAAGGCGTCGACGCGACGCTCATCAATTCCTCTTTGGATCGAAGTGAACGCGAAAAGAGGCAGAAGAACTTACGCGACAACCAATATCGTTTGCTATACGTGACGCCTGAACGATTTCGCAAACCTGAATTCCTAGACGCAATTTCGGGCCGAAACATTCAGCTGCTCGCAATCGATGAGGCACACTGCGTCAGCCAGTGGGGCCACGACTTCCGACCAGATTACAGCAGAATCGCCGACATCCGGAAACAACTGGGCTCTCCCACCACGATTGCCCTGACCGCGACGGCAACCGCGGAATGCCGGGCGGACATCGTGGATCAAATTGGCCTGGCCGAATGCGAGATGAGACTGTTCCATGAAGGGATTGATCGTCCCAATTTGCGGATCGACGTCGAGTCCGTGATGGGCGAGAACGAAAAATTCGAAACGATTCTCGAGGCACTTTCGGCCCCACCATTTTCTCCAACCGACGATACGCCCGTTGGCGGCGCTATCATCTACTTCTCGCTGATCAAAACGCTGGACCGCTTCAGCGACCTGTTGTTGGCACGGTCTATCGATCATGTCTGCTACCACGGCGATCAATCACAAAAGGATCGCCGTCGGATACAAAACGAATTCATGTCCGGCGAACGAGACCTCGTTTTGGCCACTCCCGCATTTGGAATGGGAGTCGATAAAGAAGACATTCGGCTGGTCATCCACGCTGAAACCCCTGGATCGATCGAATCCTATTATCAGGAGATTGGTCGAGCGGGCCGTGACGACAAACCAAGCCGCTGCCTTTGGCTCTACGATCAAGACGACTTGATGACGCAGATGCAATTCATCGAGTGGGCCAACCCCGATGCGGATTTCTACGACCGTCTCATGTTCGCTCTGGAACATCATGCGGATCGATGCACCGCCTACGGCTTGGACTGGCTTCGCAAGGAATTGCAACGGGTCAGTCCACATGACCACCGGGTCGACACAGCCATTGCGATGCTCGATCGACATGGTGTTGTCGCAGGCCCAAGAGAACCGGAATGCTTTCAGCTGATTGGCGTTTTGCCAGAGAAGTTCCGTGACAACGATTGGCTGGCGGAGAAACGACAGCGAGATCAAAAACGTCTGTATGCGATGGTGCAGTTTGCAGCGACACCAGCAGAGGAACGCCAAGCGTTCCTCAATCGGTACTTTCTAGAAAGCACGATTATCGGTTGAGACAGCTAGGCCACCTGATGCTTCAAACAAATCCAACCCCTGCACGGTTTCTGCGACATCGTGCACGCGAATGACGTGAGCCCCCGCCGCTGCTACCGCCATTGAAACAGCCAACGTGCCAGCCATCGGGTTGTACTCGTCATTTAAACCACGTTCATTTCGATCCAAGACTTTGCGAATAAAACCTTTTCGGGAATGACCGATCAAAATGGGTGAGCCGATGGAAGCAAAACGATGGGTCGCTCGCAGCAAGGTCAAATTGTGGTCGTGTGTTTTCCCGAAACCGATGCCGGGATCGAGGCAGATTCGCTCGGGCTCGATTCCCTGGTCCAAACAAGCCTGCCGTCGAGCCAGCAAGTACCGCTCGATTTCATCAACAACGTCGCGGTAGCTGGGATCGTCCTGCATCGTCTGCGGAGTGCCCTTCATGTGCATCACACAGACGCCAACACGTGTCTTGACGACGACCGCTGGCATTTCCGGATCGCCTTCCAGACCACTCACATCGTTGACGATTTCCGCGCCCGCCTGAATGGCCGCATTGGCGACGGACGCTTTGCTGGTGTCGATGCTGATTGGAATGGCCAAGTGATTCGCCAACCGCTCGATCACCGGAACCACTCGTTCCGTCTCAATTTCCGCATCCACCGGATCGCTATACGGCCGCGTGCTTTCGCCGCCGATGTCGATCAAGTCGGCTCCATCAGCCTGCATCTTCGACGCGGTCTCGACCGCTAGGTCCAATGTTTCCGAGGTGGTCAGCTGCTGACCGGGAGAAACAAATCGACCGCCATCCGAGAAGCTATCTGGGGTGAAATTCAGAATCCCCATCACCAGCGGACGCCGGCCGATTTCTAAATCGCGCCGAGAAGTCCGCCAAACAGCACGCTGCATCATGTGTAGCGAACGTTCTGGTGTTCAGGTTCGAAGAAGGCAGGGAGCATCGAATCCACTCGCAACAACCCTTCGCGAGTCAACTTCACCTCATCTGGATGGATCTCCGCCAACCCTTCTTCAACGTAGCCTTCCCAAACCGATTTCCAATTTTCGACGATATCAACGCCGAACTTTGACTGGAAATATTCGCGTTCGAGGAACCCACGTTTGAGCAACAAGATCATCTCGCGGATCAACGCTTGATGCTCGGTCGGTACAAACCCACGTCCCAAAGGCAGCTCTCCACCTTCAATCGCACCGAGGTACTGCTCCATGTGCGGCAAGTTCTGGTAGTGAGCTCCTGCGGCGTGACCAAAACTCGCGATTCCGGTCGCCAACAAATCGGCACCTCGCCACAGATTGTCGCGATACGAAAAGTTAACTTTGCCCGTGTCTTTGACCAACGTGTAGGCACTGCTGACTTTGTAGCCCGCCGATGTCATTTCGTCGAAGGCATAGCTGACCCAATCACGCTTAGTCTGCCAATCCGCAACAGGGCTCTGGATTTTGTTGCCCAAGATGTCGGCGCTATAAACCGTGTTGAACGGCAATTCCATTTGGTAGATCGTCACACTCTCCGGTGACATATCGATCGTTCGCCGGATGTTGTCTTTCCAGTTCTCCCAGGTTTCTCCGACCATTCCCGAGATCAGGTCGATGTTCACGTTGGGGAACTGAGCTGCTTCGATCCATTCCCAGGCCGAGAAAACTTGTTTGGAAAGGTGTGCTCGACCGTTCTCTTCAAGCAACTTGTCAGAGAAGTTTTCGATTCCCAAACTCAATCGGGTCACGCCCAACTGCTCTCGCAACGTTTTGACTTTGGTCTCACTCAGCGTGCCCGGTTCACACTCAAACGTGACTTCTTCGGCACCATCCCAAGTGATGTGCTCACGCAATCGATCGGCCAGTTTCGTCAATTGTTTCGGGGACAGAAAACTGGGTGTCCCTCCGCCGAAATAAACGAAGCGGAACGGTCGATCGCCCATCACTGGCAACTGACTGACCATCGAAATTTCATTGCACAACGCGTCGACATAGCGCTGGACTTCTTGTGCTTTGACGTCAGTGAAGACTTTGAAATAACAAAACTTGCATCGTTTCCGACAGAACGGGATGTGCAAGTACAGCCCCAGCGGATTTTCGCTGGTCGGCGCAGAAGCCATCCGCTGCTTCACGTCATCGAGCGAATCCGCCTTCCATTGACTGTAGGGCGGATAATTACTGATGAAGTAACTACCGACTTCAGTCTTGCTGCCTTCGGGCTGTTTTTCGCGAGACTCGTCCTGGGTCGATGCAGTCGTCATAGGTTTCCCGTTTGCGTGCGAATGGTCTACTTCAGAATAGTCGATTGGCTGCAAACACCGAACCGGTGAGCTCCGAATCGAGTTCAGAAACGCATTTCTTAAGAATGTTTACTTCGGCCCAAAACTTCGAACCACGCCTTCGTCATCCGCGATGACCAAGCGTTCCCCTACGATGGCGGGTTCGCCAATGAAGGCCCCCCGAATCTCGAAATTCCATTTTTCATCCCCATTCTCAATCGACAAACGCAAGAGTCGTCCGTCGGTGGAAGCGACCCAGACATCGTCACCGGCGATAACGGGCGAGGCATCAGCACGTCGTTTCAGTGTCACCCTCCAGCGCAGTTTGCCCGTTGATCGCTCGATCGCATCCACCGTCTTGTTTCGGCTCGTGACGATCACCACATCATCATTCACCGCAACACTGCCGCGATATTCTTGGGCTCGATCCGGATCGCTGTACTCCCACGTCGGCATGCCGTCCTCTTCGGAATCGTTCTGCGGAGCGAAAGCGTACAAAACTCCATCCATGATCGGCACAAACAATTTGCCGTCACGGATCGCTGGCGTGCTCCCAGTTGGTCCGCCAAGTGGAATTGCATCCCGCGAAGCCTTCCCTGTGGTCAAATCCACCACGTGAAGGCCACCGTCGCACCCGCCCAAATAAGTCTTCCCATCGCCGACAGAAGCTCCACACCGAATCTGATCGCCGGTTTCGTATTTCCAAACCAGCTCTCCAGACTTCATCGCGAAGCAATACAGGCTGCCGTCCTGACTAGTCACCAAAGCTCTTGGTTGCAGCTCGATTTCGCCGGATGCTCCAAGACGACGCAGCACATAAAACGATGGCGAAGCACTAATCTCACCATCCGTCAAACCTTTCCAAAGCTGCTCCCCCGAGGCTGGATCCCAGGCGACGACATTCCCTTCGACGTCGCCCGACACCAACACGGTGGCTTGAGTCGCCGACCATGCATCGATCTGTTCCGTCGTCATCGGAGTGGTCCCTTCGGGCAGATCACCGGTATCCAAAATATTCACCGCACCAATCGCCTGGCTGATGTTTTGCGGAACGAACAACGAAGGCGAAGCGACGAAGCCTGTGTCCAGCTCGTGACGCCAGAGTGATTCTCCCGTCGACAGTTCGAGAGCTTCCATTCCGCCCATCACATCGACGACAAAAACATGCTTGCCGTCGCTGACTGGAGCCGCCTCGATTGCCTCGGCGGTTTTCGTTTCCCACTGCAGAACCAACTTGTCTGCAACTCCCTTCGAGCGAGCACCTGTTGCGGCAAAATCGCCTCTCGACGTGGGCCAAATCTGTGAGCTGAGATCCTCTGCCGTCACCGATGGCAAAACGAATCCACCCAGCAGCAAGGCAAAGCAGCAACCGAAGCGAAGCATGGCGGGAACCTTTCTGGCCGACGAGTTGTCTTGGAAGCGTTGAAACGTGTCTTGGCGGCAGTAAAACATGGTCAATTCAGCACAATTTGTGACATTGAGATCGGCCTCCCGTACTGCCCTTCGGAACGCTGCCGACTATTATAACCTCGTGGCGAAGTCTCGCCCCATCCATCCTCCATCCCGACCACCGAACATTTATGATTTGTGTCAGTCTCGGCCGCGCCCGCCACAAACGCATGATTGCCGAACACCAGTTCTTGGTCGAACAAGGTGCTCAGCTCGTTGAACTGCGTCTCGATTACATTTCCCGCGCCGTCGACCTGAAACGATTACTCAATGACCGTCCGGGCCCTGTGGTCGCCACGGTTCGCAGGAAAGAAGATGGCGGTCGATGGGAACGATCCGAACAAGATCGCTTGATGCTTCTGCGGAGTGTCATCGCGGCGGGTGCCGAGTAC
>NZ_DDGH01000039.1:16676-31067 GCF_002337565.1 Rhodopirellula sp. UBA1907
GGGTGCCGAGTACGTCGACATCGAAGCCGACGTCGCGGCTCAGATTCCTCGCTACGGCAACACCAAACGGATCATCAGCTACCACGACTTCAGTGGCACGCCGGAGAACTTGGACGAATTGCACGAGGCCATGGCCGCCGAAGACGCGGACATCGTCAAAATCGCGTGCATGGCGAATTCATTCTCGGACAACATCCGAATGATCAACCTGTGCAAGAACGCGAAAATTCCGACGATCGGAATTTGCATGGGCGAAATCGGCATGCTGACGCGAATTCTTGCCAACCGCGTCGGATCTCCGTTCACCTACGCAACGTTCAGTTCCGACAAAAAGCTTGCCCCCGGCCAGCTCAACTGGAAGGAAATGAACAGCGTTTATCACTACGAAACGATCAAGGAAGACACAGCGTTGTTCGGCGTGATCGCGGATCCGGTCGCCCACAGCCACAGCCCGTTGATCCACAACGCCGCGTTCGTCGATGCGGGACTGAACGCACGCTACCTTCCACTTCGCGTGCCGAAGGATGATCTACCATCTTTCATGAGGACCTGCAAAGAGCTGGGTATCCAAGGAATTAGCATCACAATTCCTCACAAGGAATCGGCGTTGCAGTACTGCACGCAAGCCGAATCCAGCTGCACGGGTATCGGCGCGATCAACACGATGATCTTCAACGGCGACGATCGCCTCGGCTACAACACCGACTATCGCGCCGCCATGGATTGCATCGAAGAATCGTTCAAAATTGAACGGGGAACCGAGAACTCGCTGCAAGGCAAGACGGCTTTGGTCCTCGGCGCCGGCGGCGTCTCGCGAGCCATCGCATGGGGTCTACGCCAACGCAAATGCGATGTCACTATCAGTTCGCGAACCCGCGAACGGGCCGAGATGTTGGCTGCTGACATCGGTTGTCGTGTGATCGACTGGGAAGAACGCCACGAGGCCAAGGTCCAGCTACTGATCAACGGGACGCCCATCGGTATGCACCCCGATGTCGACAATACCCCCTTCAATCAATCGGCACTCAATCAGTTCATGGTCGTGTTCGACACGGTCTACAACCCTGAAAACACCCTTCTGATCAAACAGGCGACGCAGAAACAATCACGTGTGATCACGGGCGTCGATATGTTTGTTCGCCAAGCGGCGTATCAGTACAAGCTGTTCACCGGACAAGAAGCGTCGATCGAGTTGATGCGAAAGAAGATCAAAGAGGCAACCAACCCAGTTCGTCTGAACTAGGACGGAAACGGCGTCGCTTGAATGCTCGACAGATGAGCATCTGATTCTTCAGATCGACAGCATTCGGTTGCGAGCCACGACGGGCCACTTCTCGATCGCTCGATGATCACGCACGCATTCCGCGTGCTGATGTAGTGCGACGGTCGGACAAACATGCACGGGAACTCCGTACAAAACGTCACCACAACGAAGCCGGCAGGGCAGCTTCGTTCTGAGAACCATGTGCTCTTCGTTGTGGCCAACCACCTCGTGATCGGCGTCGAAGTTCAGCCAACGCACGCGAGGCAGCGGCATTTCTGACGCGATCGACTTGTGTCCGAGATCCAAACAAACGTCGAACTCGGTCGGCCGACTGATCACGCGAGTCAAAACCACCGCGGCAGGTTCGAAGGGCATTGAGGGCGAAAAAGTAGGCTGGCCCGCATCCCACAATACGGTCGTTCCTGCACCGGTTTCAACTTTCACTTGTCGAGCACGCGCGTTCGCCTGCCAAAAAGCTGACGTGGGCGTTCCACCAGCAACCAAACTCAACCGATTGCCACTCGCTCGCTGGATCTCCTCAAACCAAATCCAGAATGGCTTCACGACCTCGTCGAATTGACGCCTCAATTTTTCCGAGTCGGTGTCGTGCAGATGACCGTCGTAAACATGGATCCCGGCCAACCGAAGGTGCTCGCTGGCTCGAATCGAGCAAACCAATTCAGTTGCAGCATCGCTAGGTGCGATGCCCGTCCGATGCATTCCGACATCAATGTCAATCCAAACGCTTCCCTGAGAACCGGCCGCTTGAAACGCTGATTCCAAGTTTGCCACAACCGATGGGTCATCCACGAGGCAGGAAAGCTGACAGCTCGGATACTGTTCGACCAGCTTCACGAACCGCCCAATGTTCGGCCCGACCGGCTGAGCCGCCAAAAGGACATCCGCCGCCCCAGTTTCCGCGGTCATCTCGGCTTCCGCGATCGTTGCGGATTTGAAACGAGTGATTCCCGACGCGATGCTCAACTCCACGATGGCGGGCATCTTATGGGTTTTGACATGCGGCCTCAGCTTGTCCGCCCCGCCCGCCATCTCAATCATCCGGCCCAAGTTGGCTTGAACTCGGTCGGCGTAAACCAACAATCCAGGCGAGAAAACCTGGTCAACATTGTTCACTTCGTACCAGGGGCTCGATTTGGTTGCCGTAGAAGTGCGGATTCGATCAGTCCAATGTTTCAAGTTCAACGGGCAAGACCAACTCGGTTCCCTGACGAATCACGGTCAAGTCGACAACATCGCCGCTTTCATAGTTCTCAAAAATCAGCGTCAGGTCCGAGGTCGATGCGACAGCCATATCGTCGACCGCGACAATGATATCACCCAGGACAATGTCTCCGAAACGAGTCCGACGGGTCGGACGCAATCCCGCTCGCTCAGCGTTGCCGCGCTCGGGCAAATCCAGGATCAAGACTCCGGGTGGAAGCTTGAACCGCTTGCTCATCGAATCGCTTGCAACCGTGATCGCGATTCCGGGACGAATGATACGCCCGTGTTCGATCAGTTCAGGCACGACCCAACGAACCGTATCAACGGGAATCGCGAATCCGATTCCTGCGTAGGCGCCGGACGGGCTGTAGATTGCGGTGTTCACACCAATCAATTGCCCCGATCGATCCAACAATGGTCCACCGCTGTTTCCGGGATTGATAGCGGCGTCGGTTTGAATCACATCTTTGATCGGCACGCCGGAGTCCGATTTGATTTCGCGACCGAGCGCGCTAATAACTCCCGTCGTAAGCGTTTGATCCAGCCCGAACGGATTGCCGATGGCGAGTGCCGTCCGACCAACTTCCAGGTCCGCCGACACACCTCGCGGTATCGGACGCAAACGTTCCGGTGGAGCGTCGATCAGCAGAACCGCCAAGTCTTTGTCGGGAGCGACACCGACTAGCTTCGCAGGAAAACTGGTTTGATCATCGAACGCGACCATCGCGACGTCTGCATTCTGAATGACGTGGTTATTGGTCACGATGTGTCCGGCTTTATCCCAAACAAACCCGGTCCCACTGCCTTGCGGAATCTCCTGCACATTCATGCTGAAGTAGTCGCGTGCGACCTTCGACGTCGTGATGTGAACGACGGATGGAGACGTGACGCGAAACAATTCGATCGTTCGCGTTTCTGAATCGGCCAGGTTGCCGGCAGAAGGAACATGCACAGGAATATCCTGTGCCGCATCTGGTTCCTCAACTACTTTCGAAGCCACCGCCGGTCGTTGAGTTTCGACCGCAGACGGAACCATCCGCTCAGCGTTGGAACGCCAGAACAAAAGGCCAGCCACCATGAACATCAGGCCCAGATTCATGACAGCCAAGACAACGATGGTGGATCGTTTCGAGGCCGACATCACGACGCGGTGAGACTCCAATCGCGACGTTGACGACTGCTAGGAATCCCCATTTTCTTGCGGTATTTCGTGACCGTCCGGCGAGCGACAGTCATACCAGCCTTCTTCAACTCGTCGACGAGATTCTCGTCACTGTAAGGTTTGCTCTTGTCTTCTTTATCGATCAGCTCTTGCAGTTTCAAGCGGATCGTGTCCCAAGCAACATCATCGCCGTCTTCGGTCTGAGTTCCACCGACGAAGAACCGACGCAACGGAAGAATCCCGCGAGGCGTCTGAATCCACTTGTCGTCCACCGCACGACTCACCGTCGTCACGTGGACACCGACCTTGTCCGCAATTTGTTGCATTTTCAGTGGCTCAATCGCTTCCGGACCTTCATCCAAGAACCGTTTTTGATGCGCGACGATTGCCTCGGATACCCGAGTCAAAGTACTTCGCCGCTGCTCGATCGAATCAATCAACCACTGCGCACCGTTGATTTTTTGCTTGATGAACTCCCGCTCCGCATCCGTGCAATCCGAAGCTTGCAATCGACGACGGTAGTACTCGCTGATGAACAACGTTGGCACACGATCATCGTCCAAGCGAACTCGGTACTCGCCCGATTCGTCCTGTTCCAAAATGATGTCCGGCGTCACGTTCGGAACATAGGTCTCCAAGAAAGCAGCACCAGGCTTCGGATTCAAGAGATGCAACTCTTCGCGAAGCTCTTGGATCAACTCGATTGAGAAACCGGTTTTCTTGCTGATCTGCGGAAGCCGGTTCTCTGCCAGATCATTGAGATGCGATCGAATCAAAGTCGACAGCTCATCGAAGTGCGCGACCGAAGGATCCAACTGCGATATCAAGCATTCACTCAGATCGCGAGCGGCGATACCACTTGGTTCCAATGACTGAACCACGGCCAACGCTTCTTCAGCCTTCTCGTAGTCTTCTTTCGAGTGTCCCGATGGCAACAGATCAGCCAACGGCATTCGCAGATAACCGCCATCGGAAGCGTTCAGCGTGCTGATGATGCGTTCGGCAATTTGCTCCACCTCATCATCAATGTCCATTTCCGCCAGCTGATGCAGCAGATAGTCATTCAACGACTCGGGTCGTGACTGAGCGTTGGCCATCATGTCGTGGCGACGGTCAGCGTCTTCGGACATGCGGTTCGCACTTTGACGAAACGAATCATCAAACGTGCTCGGCAAATCCGAGTCCATGTTCAGCAGACGCTCGAAGTCATCCTTGTTGTCGTGATCGTTGTCGACAACAAGTTCCTTTTCGTTCTCGCTGCGAGTGTCCTTGTCCGGGACCTCATCGTCGCCATCGTCCGGGTTCAATGGATCTCCGGTTTGTTGCTCCAGCAAAGGATTCTCGTTCATCTCCTGCTCGATGCGTTCCTGCAATGCCAACGTGGGCATCTGCAGGATTTCCATCGACTGGATCATCCGTGGAGCGAGTTTTTGTACTTGGCTTTGCCGGGCCTGAAGCCCCACTGACATCCGCATGAGAATCTTTTCTGAAATGCGTGACGTGAATCGAAGGGAAGGTCGCCACCTCAGCGAGAACCGAGTGAGCGAATTCGGTGCCAATTGATCACTGGCATGAGGATTATAACCGTTGCCTACCCGTCAACGCATCGGCAATTATCTCACGATTGGCATATTCCAGGACACTGCCCGATGTAATCCCACGAGCCAAACGAGTGATTTCCACCGGAAATTCCTGCATTAAGTTCGATAAATACAGCGAAGTGCCATCACCTTCGACCGTCGGATTGGTCGCCATGATGATCTCAGAAAAATTTCCGGTTCGCACCCGTTCCACGAGTGAATCGATGGTCAGTTGGTCGGGCGTGATCCCGTCGAGGGGTGCAATTCGACCGAGCAGAACGTGGTACAGACCGGAATAAACGCCCGAGGCATCGAGACTGAGCAGATCGCGGGGCTGTTCGACGACGCACAAGCGGGTTGCGTCCCGTTTTGGATCGGCACAAATCCGGCACAACTCCGTCTCGGACAGGTTGTAGCAAACCGAACAATAGCGAACGTCGGTGCGAACCCGACGAATAGCCGACGCCAGTGCTAACGCCTCATCCTCATGGACTCGCAACAAGTGAAACGCCAAACGCTCAGCACTCTTGCGACCGATCCCCGGAAGCTTGCTGAGTTGGTCGACTAGATCAGAGACCGCACCGGCATGTCCGCTCATCCATTGCCGCCCGTCAAACTCGACAGCAGCCCATCAACACCGGGCATATTCAAATCCATGTCCGACGCAAGTTGGCTGATCGCACTGGCGTACAGTTGCTTTGCAGCCGCGCCCGCCGCGTTGGTTGCGTCACGGATGGCATGCTGAAGGTCTTCGGGGGCAACCACTTCTCCGCCACCAACGCCCAAAATCTCCGGCGCAATTTCGACGGACTGAACTTCACCAATCCCATTCATGACAACTTCAACGTGATTGCACGATGAACTGGCCGAGACCCGCTCGCTCCGCATTTGCTCATTGAGCTCCTGCATCTTCTGCGGGATTTCTTGCAGCTTGCCAACCATCGATGCGATGTTGCCGAGATTGCCGAGGCCTTTGAACATGGGTCCAATCCAGTGGAACGAGAGTCAGGGATGACAAATGAAAGAGTATGAATAGAAGGACAATCGAATCGACCAGCCTCACCCGCGAGGAGTGTCGACTCGAACGATTTCTGCCCCCAGCAATTCCACGCAAGACTGAACCAACGGATTGGCTTGTATCTCACGCATTCGTTGCATTCGATTTTTGTTCTTCGGTTTCGCCGCAGCGACCGGTTCTATTTTTTTGACAGCGGTCGCCTCAAACTGCAAGGTAGCACGCCGGCCAGTCACCCGTGAAAGCGTACGGAGGATTTCCTCCTTGTGCTCGGGCATCTGGCAACGACTGAACGCCAGCCCAGAGTTGCCGGGAAAGATCAACCGGAGCACACCGGGTTCGGGTGAATCAACGCGTTCAGCGGCCTTTGCCAAAGTCGCCGTCATCGGATCCATCTCTTGTAAAACCTGAGACCAACTCGATATCGCTTCATCGCCCGAGATCACGGGATAACCGTCGGTGGATGTCGTTGATTCGGTCGCGGTGGCCGACTTTTCCGCGACCTCACTCTGCGGTGGTGTCGCGAAAGCAGCGGCAACGCCACTGGATGAAACCGCCTGCGATTGCGGTGCGGGCTGCGATGCTGGCGCCGCGGCGGGAACCGAATCGACGGTAGGAGAACCAGACGGAGCCGCTGCAGCGACCGAGGCGGTCGCACTCGTCGCGGCTCGATGATCCCCGGATGGTGCCGCTGGTGAGTCCACCCGAACCTTCGTGTCTGAACCGACGGCGGGCGAAGCTGAATTGGATGGGCCCGCAGATGGCGGCACTGCTGCCGAACTCGGTGTCGAGCTAGCTACCGCGGCTCGCTTTTTTTTTCGCCAGCTGATTTACCACCACCAGCTCCCGACGCTGCCGCGGTCAAATCGGAGATCGCTTGCAAATCGGGCAGATGGCAAACCTGAATGACGGTTGCTTCCAGCAAGACGCGGGCGTGAACGCTATGTCGGATCCGCACAAGCGTTTCGTCGACCAAGCCGACAATGGCGAGCACCGTTTGCAAACCCCAGCGTCCAGCCAGCTCGCCGAGCGAACCGTGCATCGATGCAGCCGCGTACCGCATCAGCGATGCTTCGCACCCGACGGCGACCGCCATCAAATCGCGGAAGTAGCCGAGCATCTGTTCCGCCAGACGCCCCGCGTCGACACCCGCTGCGATGGCTTCGTCAATTTGCGAGAGCGCCGCCGAGGCATTTCGATCAGCCATCGCCTCTGCCAATCGATGCAGTCGTTGATCGTCGGCCGTCCCCAACATCGTGTGGACATGGTCCGCCGTCAGATGACCATCGCTAAAACTCAGCACTTGCTCGAGCAGCGACTGGCTATCTCGCATCGACCCAGCAGCGCGACGCGCCAACAACTCCAACGCTTCGTCTTCGACGGTGTTGTCTTCGGCTTCAACAATTTCTCGCAAACGCTGCACGATCTTGTCGCTTTCGACCGGAGCGAAATCGAATCGTTGGCAACGGCTGAGCACGGTGATCGGAATCTTTTCCGGATCCGTCGTGCAAAAGATAAACTTGACGTGCTCGGGTGGTTCTTCGAGCGTCTTCAGGAGCGCGTTGAACGCGGCTCCCGTCAGCATGTGAACCTCGTCGATGATGTAGATCTTGTATCGCGATCGACTGGGGCGCACACCAACGTTGGCTCGCAACGATCGAATCTCATCGATACCGCGATTGCTGGCACCGTCGATTTCGATCACATCGACGTCTTCTCCGGAATCGATCGCCTGAGCGACGTCGCTTTCATTGTCCGGATTCGCGGTCGGACCATCGGGGTGATTCAGAGCTTTGGCAAAGATCCGAGCCGTGCTGGTCTTGCCGACTCCGCGAGCCCCCGTGAACAGGTAGGCATGCCCCACTCGAGAAGTTTCGATAGCGCCCTGCAAAGCACGGGCGACGTGATCCTGGCCAACAAGTTGCGTGAAGTCCCGTGGCCGATATCGTCTCGCGACAACGACGTAAGAACCGTTGTCCGCAGATTGATCGTCGCTCACAGATTCACGTGAAGTCGTAGAAACGGGCAGGAAAACGGCTGGCAATTGCGTCTGCTCGGTGGCGGCAACCCTCACACAAAGTTACACCGCTTATGGCTGCTCCAGTTAAGGCCTGACCAGGTTCACGACTCACAGTCGCAAGGGTCGCCACCATCGAGCAGATCGCAGCTTCCAGTGTAAGACAAGCATCGGATTTGCGAAACCCTTCCCGAACTCAGTTTGAGGAAGTTGCTGCGTGATTCGCTTCATCGCATCGATCGCAGTTTTCGGTTACTCTGAACAGCAGCGGTGGCCGCAATCGGCGATGCTCTGGCCCAGTCTATTCTGCAAACGATTCGTCTATGAATCTCGCGAAATGCTGTTGCTGGAGCGAAATAAGAGCCCACTCGGGTGAATCTTGTCGGGAATGAAACAGATGGAAAACGGGTTCGAATCCCAAACAGAAATCACCTCCGACCCCATCGACGAGATTGAGTTGGAACCAAGCTGGAACGCTTGGCAATCACTCCCGGAAAGATGGCAGCAGAACCACGGGTCGCTGCTAATGGCGTTCGCGACACTCGTTTTCCTGACCGGAATCGGAGTCCTCACCTACCGGCAAAACCGATTCCGCCCACCAGCTTTTCCCGATGCGTCCAGCATCAACCCTCCCAACAACGAACAGTTGACCGCCCTGGATCTTGCCAGTGGCGAAGTGTCTCTCCAAGCAGCAAACGGCTCGGCCGACCAAGTCATGATTCGCGTGATCGGTGCGATCCCAGGTGACGCATTGGTTTGGCTGGCGATCTACAACGCGGAGACGTCATTCAACGACCCGGAAAATGCCTTGGTTGCCGCTCAAGTTCCCGTTCAGCCAAACGGAGTGGCCGCTTGCACGATCCCCATCGAGCAACTGCCGACACGATTCGCCATCGCGGCGTTTCATGACACGGACAACGACGGTGCATTGTCACGGAACCAATTCGGCATCCCCGCCGAACGATACGGATTCAGCAACGACGCACGTGGCAAGTTCGGACCGCCCGCATTTGAAGAGGCCGTGATCGATCGACCCGCGAATGGCGAAACGCCAATCGAGATTCAAATCTACTGAACGATGCCTTCGGCAAACGTATGTTGCCGAAACGATCGTCGAATTATCCGGCATCCTTCTCTAGGTGGCTTCAGCAACCAACGGTGGTCGCCTTCGTTTGAGCTGGGACGCTAGTAAGAAAATCAGCAACCCAGTCCATACGAACACAAAACCAATCTTTCGTGGCAAGTCGAGCGTCTCGCCAAACAAGACATAGCCAACCAAGAACTGCAACGTCGGACCGATGTATTGGAGGATCCCCATCAGCGACAAATCCACTCGCTGAACTGCCGCCGCGAAAAACGCCAGCGGTGCGATGGTGATCACCCCAGCACCAAGTAGCATTCCAAATTCGGTCGTGGTGCCGGTTTGCATGGTGGACACACCGTCCGCCAAACGCATTCCCAAGTAAATCGCTGCCGGAACCACAAGCAGCGTGACCTCCAACATCAAACCGAGCAGCACTGGCAGCGAGGCTTTCTTCTTGACCAGCCCGTAGATCGCAAACGAACTCGCCATCGCCATCGAAACCCACGGCAAACCTCCGTTGCCAACCGCCATCACGGATACACCAACTGCTGCGAACCCGACCGCCATCCACTGCGGCCATCGAAGGCGTTCGCCCAAGACAACGACTCCCAACACCACGTTGAGCAATGGGTTGATGTAGTATCCCAGCGATGCTTCCAGAACCCGATTGTTGTTGACCGCCCATATGAAAGCCAGCCAATTGATCGCGATCATCACAGCCGCGATGAAGTAAACCGCCCAAACCTTTCGACTGCGCAGTTGTTGGTAGACGGCCTGAAATCCGCCCCAGCGGCCACGCCACAGCATCACGGGCAGAATCAATCCCAGCGTGACAAACGACCATACAATCCGATGGCAAACCAATTCCATCGAGTCGGCATTGCCAATTTGTCGCCAGTAGATCGGGAACAGCCCCCACATCGTGTGAGCCAACAAGGCGCACACCAATCCGATCTTAAGCTCACCGCTATGCGAATGCTTCGTTGGCTCAGCCACCGGCGTGGCTTACGTTGGAACTCGCTTCACTCGTGACACTGTTTGCATCCAACGTTTCGCAAATTGACTGAGCCAATTGCTTGACGTGCGGATCCTGCACCATGCTGTGGTGATGACCAGGCGTCGAGATCACATCAACACCTTCGGACAAATGTGACCATCCTCGATCGGAACTGCCTTCGGTTTCAAACGGCACGTCAGTTGGCCGGAACAGAACGATCCGCGTCTCGATGGGTTGCATCTTGTACTGCGTGGTTAATTTCAGATGGTGGTGGAACAGCGTCTTCAAGTCGTCAATCGCCCGAGCAGCCACATCGGCGGGTGTGTTTTGGTCAAGCACGCCCAGCTTCTCCGCATGTTGCCACAAGAAAGGCAATTGCTCTTCGCTCGGTAGTTGCAGCAATTCATCCAACGACAAATCGATGCCGTATTCCAATCCCACGTTGGCTTGGTCTTCGGCGGGAACCAAATCGCTGGCCCCGCTTGGAATGGACGAATCCAGCAGGATCAGCCCCTCGACCTCGTGTCCATCGGCGATCAGTTGTTGCGCAACTTCCATGGCAATGACTCCGCCGACCGACCATCCGCCAATCACATACGGACCTTCTGGTCGAACCGAGCGAATCGCCTCGACATATTCAGCCGCCATGGCCTGCATCGTCGATGGCAATTCCTCTTTTCCATGCAATCCCCTCGCACGAATCGCGTACATCGGCTGGTCGTCCGGCAGATGCGCCGCCAGCTCTCGGTAGCAAACAACGATACCGCCAGGTGGGTGGACCATGAACAACGGAGTCCGGTCGCCAGTCACCTTGAGCGGAGCCAGCAATTCGTTCAGTCCATTGTTTCGCAGATTGGATTCGTCCGCATAGAAGTCCACCGACGCCAGTCCAAATCGCCGCGACAATTCGTTTGGATAGAGCGACGCCAATCGCCCTGCCATGGCAGAAATATCGGCGAGATCAAACAACAACGAAGATGGAACATCAACGCCCAAGTCTTCGCTCAACCGGTTCGTCAGCATCGCGGCCTGAAGCGAGCTGCCTCCGAATTCAAAGAAGCTTTGATTGATCCCAATCGAGTGCACTCCCAAAACGTCGGTCCAACGATCCGCGAGGTGTTGTTCCAATTCAGTGCGTGGAGGCTGATGAACCGACAGATCAGATGCATCCGGTGCAAAGTCGGGCAGGGCATTCAAATCGACTTTGCCGCTCGCCGTCATCACAAACGAGTCGACTTGCTGCATGTGCGCTGGTCGCTTGTAAGGCGGCAAGTGCTCGGCCACATGATGCTGCAAAGACAGCACCACATCATTCCAATTGGCCTGATGAACCACCGCGCCGTTGACATTTGAGTTCGCTACGCCATCGCCCGAATCTAACTCAACGAACGCAATCAATTTCGTCGCCGCGGAATCGCCAATTTGGCGGGGCACCACGGCTGCCTGTGCGACCGCAGGATGATCCCGCAGAACGGTTTCGATCTCGGTCGGCTCAATGCGATAACCACCGACTTTGATCTGCCGATCCATGCGTCCCAGCACTTCGACCAATCCGTCCACTCTTCGGCGTCCTTGATCGCCGGTCAAATAAGCTCGTCGTCCATCGGGAAGGTTCACGAACCGTTGTTTGGTCAACGATTCATCGCCGAGATAACCATCCGCCAACCCGTCTCCAACCAAAGCAATTTCACCGGCAAAGGTGGGTGGAACTTCCAAATGGTTTGCATCCACCACAACCACATCGGTGTGATCGGCTGGTAAACCAACCGGGATGCGACGATTCGAATGCACGTCGCTGATGCGATACGCAGTCGCTTCCACCGCAGCTTCGGTCGGGCCGTAGCAGTTCCAAATTTGAGCTTCGCTGCTTCGACGAATCAATCGCGGCAAACTCTCGGGCATCGACTCGCCACCGATCCACACATGGCGTAGCGAATGGCAGTGAGCGAACTTGCGATGCGATGCAATCAGATCAATCCAAGAAGGCACGCCGACCAGAACCGTCACCTCATCGCGAATGATTTGCTCCACAACGGAATCAATGTCTGCCACGTGTTCCGCACTGGGCCAAATCACTTCGGCACTTTGCGAGTAGGCAAACAAGGTCATCCCCAGCCCCGCATCGAACTGATGCGACAATGGCATCAACATTTTGTCAGCGGAATTCAACGGCGTGATCCGACTTCGCCAACGCAGGGTATTCGCAATCGCTCCGTGCGAAACGATCACGCCCTTTGGCACTCCAGTCGTGCCCGACGTGTAGATCACGTAGGCAGCATCCTCGCTTGAGACCTTCGTTGACTTCGCATTTCCGTTGGCCGAGGACTTGCCATTCCCGTTGGACGCACCATTTTGCGATCCCGTGAGCTGATCCCAAGTCAAGCTCTCAACCCCCGGAATCGCTTTGCCGCCGGCTTCATCCACCAGGATTGTCTTGGCGTTTGTTTGCTTGAGCACCATGTCAAGCAACACAGACGGACGAGTCGAATCCAGTGGCACTGGAACCGCACCAATTTGCTGCAACGACAAGATCAAATCCATCGCCCGCTTGCCAGGTTTGGCAAGCACAGGAACAAAATCGCCAAGCCCAACATGATGCGAACGCAAACGGCGAGCAATCAACTCTCGCGTCGCGATTGATCCTGGAACAACCGGTTCGATGGAGCAAGAAAGCGAAGGGCTGGCCGGCTTCAACTTCGGTGAACGGAACAAACGATTGAAAGATCGGCGTCCATTGCTACCCGCTGGCGCTCTTTCGCAAGAACCTGATGCCGTCGACTGCTCAGTCCGATTGGCGGCCTCGGCGATCAGTCCGTTCAGTGTCTTCGGCTCATCCGTCGCCGCACCATTTCGCGATAGCTTCGAATTGGCATCGGGTCTCGCGGAGGCTTTGACGGCTGCAATCGTCTCGATCGGTGCATCGGGGTTGGCAACCAATTTCCCGAGCAACGAGACGAATTGATCCGCCATCGCTCGCATCGTGTCGGCTTCGTACAGATCCTCGCAATAAACAATCATTCCGCCGAGATGGTTGCCTGTCATCTCGAAGATGAATTCCAAATCGTAGTGACAAGTTTGGTGCGGTACCGGAAAACTTTCCTGCCTCAATCCTCCAATTTCTTTGACCTCGGTCGCGGATGGGAACAAGTAACCGGCTCGTCCCTCCTCTTCCCGGACGTGAGCTTTCTCAAACGTGCAAGAAACCTGGATCAGAGGACTGCGTCCCGTGTCGCGAGGTGGATCCACGTCCCGAACGATTTGTGCAAATGGATACTCCTCATGTTGCATCGAATCGACTAAACGATCGCCAGCGCGACGCACCAGATCAACAAACGTCGGGTTGCCAGAAACATCCGCGACCAACGGCAGCATGTTCACAAAGAACCCAACCGTGTCTTCCAGATCCGAATAGGTTCGACCCGCAAACGGACTGCCGATAACGAACTTGTCTTGGCCGCTTGCTCGCTTCAGCATGACTTGAAGGGCCGCCATCACCACTGATGAGGATGTCACCTGAGCCTGCTTGGCGACCCGATTGATTGCTGCACCAACCTCTTCGGAACATTCGATCCCAACCACTTTCGCGGATTGGGTGAATGTCGTCGGACGGATGCGGTCAGTGGGAATCTCCAATACTTTCGGGACGTCGGCCAGCGTGGTCGTCCAGTATTCCTTCAACGACTGACCTCGCGGCGAATTCAGCAAATGACGCTGTCGCAACACCAGTTCGAAGTAGTCCTTCTCTGGTGGAATGATGGCCGGCGAATCTCCCACCAAATACTGTGGGTAGAACTGTTTGATCTCACCAAGAATCAAGATCAGCGACCAGAAGTCGACAACGATGTGATGCGTGGTCGCAACCACCACCCAGTCGTCTTCTGCCAATCGAAACACTCGGATTCGCATCATCGGTCCATTCTGCAAATCGAATGGACGTTGAGTTTCCGCAATCACTGATTGAAGCAGTTCGTCTTCCGTGTGCATGCGACCGTTCGACGTCGACCAGTCCTCAACGACAAACTCAGGTTTCAATTCGTCGTGAACGATC
>NZ_DDGH01000039.1:31164-41737 GCF_002337565.1 Rhodopirellula sp. UBA1907
TCAATTCGTCGTGAACGATCTGCTGCAGTTCACCTGACGAATCAGTGAAAGTCGTTCGCAACGCGGCATGCCGCTGAACCACGCCCTCGATCGATTTCCGCAACGCGTCGACGTCCAACGTGGATCGCAAACGAGTCGGCAGGAACACGTTGAACGCAGTTCCGTTTCGATTGCGACGAAACGCGTACCAAAGCCCGGTTTGTTGATCCGACATCGGATAGCGCTGACGATCTTTCATCGCCGGGTCATCAGCAATAGCCTCCTGAACTCCAGCTCCAACGTGCGTGGACGCACCGGATGCGTCACCGGTTTCCATCGCCAACGATTCGCTGAGCGTTGCAACCAAAGATCGCAGGCTGGACCCTCGCATCAAGGCACCAATTTGGAGTTTCAGCTGCAGCTGCCCTTCGATCCAGTTGCGAAGCTCAACCGCCATCAAGGAATCCAATCCCATCTCCAACATCGGCCGGTCCGCATCCAACTCGGCGACGTTGCCACCCAGCAACGAAGCCAGCTTCACCGAAACAACTTCGTGCAGACATCGCTCGCGATCCGCTGCTGGGATCTGGCGCAGCGATTCGCCATTGATCGTTTGCTCGGCATCGTTGCCGCCGCGAATCAAGTGCGCGAACCGTGGCGAGACATCTTTGGTCAGCCCTAATCCTCGCCAGCGCGACCAATCCATCCGCAGCACACTGCACTGGGTCGCTCCGCGATGCAACGCACGAGCCAAGCATTCCGTCGCTTCCGTTGACGAAAAATCCAACACACCCTGCCGTCGAAGACGTTCACTCAGTTCTTCGCGTTCCGCCAAGTAACCGACTTCGCCGAGGTGTCCCCAGTTGATGACGGTGGCGGGAAGACCGGATACTCGACGGTGATGAGCCAACCCGTCCAACAACGCATTCGCGGCGGAATAGTTGGCTTGCCCAGCGTGCCCAAACACACTCGACAGCGACGAAAACAAAATGAACTGATCCAATACGCGATTGCGAGTCGCTTGGTGCAAATTCCATCCGCCCAATACCTTCGGCCACAACACTCGATCGAGAGTCTCACGATCGAGGTCGACAATCATTTTGTCTTCTAGCACCATTGCCGTGTGCAACACGCCACGCAAAGGCGGCAACTCTTCATCGATGTGATCGAGAGTCCGCTGAATGTCATCGGGATTGGTGATATCGCATGGCAACACGACAACCTTCGTGCCGCGAGAACGCATCCGCTCGATTGCTGGAACAGCTTCGTCGCGGATCGTTTTGCTTCGCCCGCTCAAAACCAATGTGCCGGCACCGGATTCGGACATCCAATCCGCCACCCGCAACCCGAACCCGCCCAATCCGCCAGCCAACCAGTACGTGCCATCGGCTCGGAACTGATACTCGCCCTCGTCTCGAGCTCGCACTTTGGTGGGTGGAGCGGTGTAGTCGACGATCACCTTGCCGATGTGCTTGGCCTGCTGCATAAACCGGAAAGCGGAAGCTGCTTCGGTCGCCTCAAACCGTTTGGGTTCGTGCCCGCGATATACCTTCGAATTGAACTTCTGAACCACTTCACGCAAACGCTTGCCCATTCGCGCGGCTTGCTGCTGAAACAGCTGATCCAAATCGATCGCAAAGAACGCGAGGTTATTGCGTAGCGGGTACATCCCCAAAGATTGATCGGCGTAGATATCTCGTTTGCCAATCTCCAAGAATCGACCACCAACGCGAAGCAAACTCATTCCGGCGGGAATCGCTTCACCGGGCAGCGAATTGAGAATCGCGTCAATCCCCGGTTCCCCACGAGCCTCAGTCAGATTCGCGATTTCGGAAACGAAGTTCAACGATCGCGAATCGTGAACGTGCTTGACGCCCATCGATCGAACATGATCGCGTTTGAGATCGCTTCCCGCGGTTGCGAACACTTCGACGCCCAATTCTTGAGCCACCTCGATCGCCGCTAAGCCAACACCGCCGCTGGCCGCATGAATCAAAATCGATTCATCATCTCGCAACCGAGCACACGTGTTCATGGCGTGATCCGCGGTCAGCCACGCGACTGGGATAGCCGATGCATCAACCAGATCGATTGCCGTGGGAGCTTTCGCGACCAATGCGACGTTGACCACGACATGCGTCGCAAAACCGCCGGGCGCGACGGCGATGACTTCATCGCCGATCGCGAATTCGTTGACGTTTTCGCCAACCGCTGTGACAACACCGCTGACTTCGGCACCCAACGCGACTGGCCCCGGTGGCAATCCGGGGTACAAGTCCAACACCTTCATCACATCGCTAAAGTTCAGCCCCGCCCCGGCAACTTCAATTTCAACTTCGCCGGTCCCCGGTTCGGCACGGCCGAATGCCTGGTGCTTCAGTTCGTCAACTCCCGAAGCGGCTCCTTTCATCAGACGGCTTGCGGGACGCTCATCCGATGCAAGAAGAGCATGTTGCATTTCTCGGTGCGTGTCGGGCACAAAACGATGCAAGTAACGCACGCCATCCCGCAACATCACCTCGTCTTCCGCATCGTCCCGCGACCATTCAGCAGCCAATCCCTGCAAAGGCAAATTCGCGTTCGGGTCACAATCAACCAAACGTGTCTGCAGCGATCCAATCTCGCTGACAATGACTCGGCCAATCCCAACCAGAGGCATCTGAATCGCTGAAACAGGCTGATCCAGCTCGTCGCCTGACTGAGCCCCCAGGGTAACCATTGTCAATCGCGTCTTCGGTCGATCGGTGATCGCCTCCCAGCTTTGGATCAAATTCAAAGGAGCCCGCGTGGTCAACAGCGTGCTGTCTCGCAACGCGTCACTGGCGTCCGTTGCAGACATCGCCTCCAACGACAGCGGATCCACCGCATCGATGGCCCACAAGTACACCAAGTGCCAGTTGTCGCTTGATCCACAAACCCCAAGCTCTTCCCACAACTGCGAATACGACTGCTGATCATCAGCATCGACCCAGTAACATTCTTCCTGAACCGATGTGTCACCGACAAATTGCGTCGGCTGTTGCGATGGATCTTGAATGGGGTGAACCCAAATGAAATCCTCGCGAGACTTGCCCCATCCGCGAATGAGTTCATCCGCTAAATCGGCTGGCGAGAACACGACGAACTTTTCGTTCGCTGCGGTGGAGGTTTCTTCCGATTCATCAGCCTGCCAACGATAGCGATACATCAGGTCTTTGGTTGACTGCTCGCTTTCGGCGCCCACTCGGCGGCTTTCAAATCGACTGATCGACCCGACATGCGTCCCGTCGTCCAGGAACAAATCCAGGTCCGCCAACAGACGATGTTCTGTCTTCAGTCGAATTTTCGCGTGAACGATCAGATCGCGATCCAAACCAGCCGATTGAATTTGATCCAAATCAATTTGGACATCTTCCATCTCATGCGGCAAATACAAACCGCCGGGTGAACGGCCAAACAACGGATCGCAAACGACCATCGCGTGGAAGCAACTGTCCAGCACCGCGGGATGAACGAGGTATAGCGACGCTTCCGCATCAAACGCTGGCGTGCGGACGGATTCATCCAACCGCACCTTCGCGATTGATTCTCCGTCACGCCGGACACCTTCCCGGATTCCCTGAAATGCTGGTCCGTAGTTCAAACCAATCGACTGACAATATTCATAGCAATCTTCGTCATTGAACGATTGCAAACAACGCTCTCGCCCAGCTTCCAATTCCGCTCGCTTAGCGTCGGCATCGATTGGCGACGGAGTCCCGTGGGTTGCCACTAGAAGTGAGGTCCATTCCTCGCCCGGAATTTCGCGATATCGAATTTCAATCGAACGCCGATCTCCCGCCAACGAAGTTTCCAATCGATGCGGTTGCGACTCATCTAAAATCAGAGCATTGAGCAATTGCAAACGCTGCAAGCGAATGCGAGTCGGCGCCGGGTCACCTGCTAATTCGCTAGTTCGCGATAGCACCGCAAGCGATCCTGCCAGTGACATTTCAAGTCCTGCCGCGGCGGGGAACATCGCCGCGCTACGGACCCTGTGATCAAACAAGTAGGCTTGATTGTCGCCGTCAATTCGGCCACGGAAAACAGGATCGGCTGACGGCTCGGCGTCACCCAACAACGGATGAACGGCTGTCATCAATCGACTACGCCGCGATTGCTCCGATTCCGTCCACAAACTTTGACGCTGCATCGGATAAAGCGGAAGTTCAGCCTGCTGATTTGGCCGCGAAATCAATCCCGACCAATCCAAATCAAACCCAAACGCGAACAAGTCACTGACGCCATCCAGCCATTGACTCTCGTCGTGGTCAAACAACTCCGAATCACCGGCAGTTTGATCTGGCTTTGGACGACGCGCCGTGGCAATCAATTGAATGTTCTGCGACGTGTGGCCATAACACTCCGTCGTCGCGAAAGCCAGCACCGGGTGCGGCCCGAGTTCGATGCCGATGCCATAACCAGATCTGGCAACTGTCATCACCGCGTCGGCAAATCGAACGCCTTTGCGAACGTTCGTCCACCAGTAGTCACCGGCCAAGGAATCCGTTTCGCCGACGGCTCGTCCCGTCACGGTTGAGATCATCGGAGTGTGCAGAGGTCGAGTCTGAATCCCATCGAGCGACCGCAACAACTCCTCGCGAACTGGATCCATTTGCGGACTGTGAAACGCGTACTCGACCGCCAAACGTCGGCAAAAAATGCCGTCTTCTTCGATCGTAGTCGCCAATCGTTCAATCGCTTCGCTGTCGCCTGACAATGTGATCGACGCCGGTCCATTGACCGCGGCGATGGCGACTGAATCTGGCATTTCCGGATCGATCTTTGCAAGTTCCGCGATTCGCTTTTCGGCTTCTTGCTCGGTCAGTCCCACGGCGATCATTGCACCGCGACTGGTGGCCAGATCCATTGTTCGGCCGCGATGGATCGCCACTTGGCAGGCATCCGCAAAGTCCAATCCACCTGACAAATGTGCCGCAGCAATTTCGCCGACGCTGTGCCCGATGATCAAACTTGGGCGAACACCAACCGACGCCCACATCTCGGCTTGCGCAACTTGGATCGCAAACAAAGCCGGCTGCGCGATGGATGTGCGATTCATCCGGGTCGTTTCCGAATCGCGATGAAGCTCATCGATCAAGGACCATTCCGACGCATGCTTTCGAAACTCGGCATCAATGCGTTCGATGGCCTGGCGAAACACCATGTTGTCTCGATAGAGCCCACGACCCATCGCCCACCATTGTGGTCCTTGGCCACAACACAAAAACACGATGCCTTTTTCGCGTTCGTCACTGCTCAATCGCGACGGAACAACAGATGCCTCGTTTGCATTGTCGCTCGATCGCAATGACTCAGACAAATGCGACAGTTCATCGCGCAGCGAATCGAAGTCTTCGCCGACAACCAATGTGCGGACATCGTGATGCGTTCGGTGATGAGCCGCCGTGCCTGCGATAGCAGCCATATCAAGTGAATCTTCACCGGCCGCGTTTTGTTCCGCCAGCCATTCGTTCCAGTAACTCGCAACATGCGCGAGTGACTTCCGATCAGTCGCCGAAACGGGCAAGACAATTGAGTTGGTTTTCCGATCCGGGCTTTCCGCCGTGCGGCCAGAGTCAACCACAACGGAACGGTTCGCTTTCGTTTCCCGCGGGGCTTCTTCGACAATCACGTGACCATTGGCGCCGCCGTAACCAAAACCATTGATGCCCGCGATTCTCGTAGGACCATCAGCGTTCCACGGTTCCAGTTCCGTCGGGATATGAAGGTTCCAACCGCGTAGATCGATCTCCGGATTTGGCGTCTGCAGATGCAGGTGAGGCGGAATGGCTTGGTGGTGCATCGACAGCGCGACCTTGATCAAACTCGCGATTCCTGCGCCGGCTTCCAGGTGCCCGATATTGGTTTTCACCGAACCGATGCGGCAAGGTGATTCGCGGTCCTGATCGCTCGAGGCGATAACTCGTCCAAGAGCCCCCGCTTCGATCGGATCTCCAACCGCGGTTCCGGTACCGTGAGCTTCAAAGTACTGGACGTCTGACGGATCAACCTCGGCCAACTCACACGTCCGTTTGACCAAGCGTTCTTGTTGCTCACCGCTGGGGACAGTCAATCCGGGTGTCCGGCCGTCTTGGTTCAGCGCCGTCGCTCGAATCGTGCAATAGATTCGATCGCCATTCTTTTGCGCTTCACGAAGCGGCTTCAGCATCACCATTCCCGCACCTTCACTGCGGGCATAACCGTTAGCGCGTGAATCAAACGTCTTGCAGCGTCCGTCGGGTGACAACACGCCAAGCTGACTGAAGGCGACATAAAAGTCGGGCATGATCAGCGCATTGACGCCACCGGCAAGTGCCGTCTCGGCTTCACCGTTCCAGATCGCTTGGCAAGCCATGTGCAGCGCAACCAAAGACGACGAGCATGCTGTGTCAACGGCGACGCTGGGACCACGCAAATCAAAGCAATACGAGATGCGATTGGCGGCAATGCTGCTGGATGATCCGGTGTTCGTGTACGGCCCCAACTCACCGCGATCTTCAAAACTCAGGCTGGCGACCGCGTAATCGATGCTGCTGATTCCGGTGAACACGGCGACCGGTCGACCGGCCAAAGAACCAAGCGGAGCACCGCCGTCTTCCATTGCCCGATAAGCGACTTCCAACAGCATTCGTTGCTGAGGATCCATCGCCGCCGCTTCACGAGGCGAGATACCAAACAACGTCGGGTCAAACTGATCAATGCCGCGAACGTAGCCGCCCCATTGGCTCTGCGTTTTGCCAAGCATTGGCTCATCGGGCCGGTAGAACTTCTGCAAGTTCCAACGGTCCTCGGGCGTTTTGGAAATAGCATCCGTTCCCGATGCCAGCAGATCCCAAAATGCGGACGGATCATTCGCATCCCCGGGGAAGCGACAACCGATGCCCACAACGGCAAGTGGTTCGTTCCTCACGCCAATCCCTACCTTCGAAAAGTTCGTTTGTGTCCTAGGTCGATCGCTCACCGGTCATCCCTGGTGGCGAAGAGCATCTGTTGGTCGCATTTGCGACGCACGCCAAATGGGCAACGATGCCCCTAAAATTCCAATCCCTAAACCAACCGCCATGCCTCGAACCCACACGCTGGTTGCGATGGTCGGTTGCAGCAATCCACCCGTAGCTTCGCTGTTGGCCAACACATTGAGCAACAAGCTGGCACCAATCCCACCAAGGACGGACGCCAACAAAGCGAGCATCACCGATTCGCACAAAATCACGCCAGCGATTCGCTTGGCCGGCCAACCGATCGCTCGCAGGATTCCGATTTCACCGGTCCGCTCCAAAACGCTGGTCATCATTGTGTTGAGCGTTCCGATTGCACCAACCAGCAACGCGATCGTCGATGTCATCCAAGCCATCGCGCCGGCCAACTGCATTCGCGTGTCGGACCGCACAAATTCGTCCGTTGCCAAAGGCAGCAATTTAGCGTCCACCGCTGTGATCCGCTTCACGACGGAGTCGACCTGCGCCGCTTCGATAGACTCATCCAGCACCACGTTGATGTAGGTGATTTGCCCGTCTCGTCCGGCCAACTCCTGAAGTTGTTTCAGCGGCACGATCATGGATCCATTTTCCCAAACGCTTCCGCTTTGAAAAACTCCCGCGACCAAGAACGGTTCGTCGAACAAGTTCAGGATCGCTCCGGGCTCGCAATCCAAACGGCCCGCCAAATTCTCGCCCAAGTAAACCTGCCCGATTGTCTCGGCATTCTCCGCCAAGCTCGGATCAGCAGCACGCATTTCGTAATCGGTAAACAACCACGAATCCTTCCGCATGCCCATCGCAGGAATCCCATAAACCTGCTGGTCTTCCGCCGACAAGGTTTCCAACAAGACTCCCGCCGCATCGGAGACGCCTTCGACCTGGGCGACCTCCGCGACATAGGACTCTTCCAGCGAACTGCTTAAACGATCCGCGGATCCCTGCCGTGAAACAACCACGTCGACGCGATGCGATTCGTAAACGCCTCGAAAGGACTCCGTGAACCCTTCGGCCACGCCCGACAAAGCCATCACCGAACCGATCGCCGTGGCCAAAGCCATCAGCGTCAGTCCCGTTCGCAGCGGTCGCCGCCACAGGCCTTTGAGCACGAAACCAAAGTAGGACAACGGATCACCTGGAAATCAAAAACGAAACATCTGGACAAAGAATTCGATGACAGAGCCAGAGCACTTCCGCTGGGAAACGGCACAGGATAACGGTGTGGGCCAAAACACACCGTGAATCAGGGCATTGTTCACGTTCCACCGCAGATCGATCGGACGACAAATCGGTTCAAATTCAGTGGTTCAAAGGTACCACCCAGCGTTGGATCACGAAAACCCTCTGAATTTTGGCTATCGTAGTGACGACGCTCAAACGTCCCCTCCCCACATCCTCTCTCCCCCGCAAGTGACCCCCATGCCGAGTTTCACGCTCTCATTCCCTTCAACGCGAAATTCTCGCCTGAAAACCCATGGTCTGTCTGCCGCCTCCGCCGCACTGGCCGGATGGGCCCTTCTCTTCCCTTCCATCGTCACAGCCCAAACCCGTGGGCCAGCCGAAAACGCCGTCAAACAAGATCGTTTTCACATTACCGCACGGGCATCCGAGATCGATCCCCGAGTGAAGGCCTACCCGGAAATCAACTTTTTGATCGAAGATGCCAAGGGAAAACCCGCTGATCAACAGCAGGCGATGTTCAACCCCAACGTCAATTCGCGAGGCCAATTGGTAATTTGGTTGATGGGCCACAACTCTCAACTATTCGAGAAATTGGGCGACTATGGGCTGCACGCCATTCGAGTCCACTACGCCAACAAATGGTTCAGCATCTGCTGTCAACAGAAACCAGTGCCACCAACCTGTCGCGGCAACATGCGGCTGGAAGCGGCCACCGGCGAAGACTACACCGACGAAGTCGACTTGGCCAAACCTGATGGGATGTCCGAGCGAGCCTTCCAATTCGTCCGTTGGTTGGCCGAGAAAAACTCACCGGGAAACTGGGAGCAATTCCTCAACGAAGACCGTACGGATCTGAACTGGGACAAAGTCATCGTCGCCGGCAGCTCCCACGGTTCGACGACCGCCTCGCGTTTTGCGAAGCACCAACGGGTCGCTCGCGTTGTCGCACTGTGTGGGCCGCGAGATCAGCATCAGAACTGGCAAGCTCTTCCATCCGCGACGCCACCCAATCGCTATTTCGCGTTCTCGCATGTGCTGGATGGTGGCTGGGTCGATGACCACTATTGCCGCAGCTGGGAAATGCTCGGACTCAACGCGTTTGGCCCCATCGTTAACGTGGACGAACAATCTCCACCCTACGGCCACACACGTCGGTTGATCACCGATTTCGACGTCAACGGAGATGCCAAACGAGCCCACAGTAGCGTTCAACCAGGTCGCTCCGCCGCCAAGGATCCTCAAACAGGCGAATACAAACACGAGGCGGTCTGGCGATACCTATTCACTCATCCGGTTGATCAAGTCGGAACGCCGGTCGATCGAGATCCCGACTGCACTCACGACCAAAAACAGTGAGCGAAATAGGTCGCCTCTTTAAATCAGGTCAGTGAGAACGTGACCATGCACATCGGTTAAGCGACGGTCAACACCGTCGTGTCGCACCGTCAGTTGTGTGTGATCGATCCCCAACTGATGCAAGATGGTCGCATGAATGTCGTAGACCTGAGTCGAATGGGCTCGGTCGAGCGGCTTATACCCCCAAATATCTGATTCGCCCGACGTGATGCCGCCGCGAATTCCGCCGCCGCACATCCAATTCGTGAACACATATGGGTTGTGGTCGCGTCCTTTCTGACCTTGCGTGCTCGGCATACGGCCAAATTCAGTCGTCCACAAAACGATCGTGTCGTCCAGCAAACCGGTTCGCTTCAAATCTTTGATCAATGCGGCGGTGCCAACCGCCATGCCTTGGGCCAACGGGCCATGGTCACGCTCAATGTCTTCATGCGAATCCCAATTGCGTCTCGGAAAACCGTTGTCGTTGCCAGACCAAATCTGAACGAACCGGACACCACGCTCAAGCAAACGGCGCGCGATCAAACACTTCCGCCCAAAGTACTCGGCCTCTTCGGCTGGATTGATCTTGTCCGGATAAGTCGCACCCATCCGATCCAGACCGTACATTTCCATCGTCTCCGCAGTCTCGCCTGAAATGTCCAAGGCTTCGGGTGCATGCAACTGCATCGCGGCGGCCAACTCATAAGATCGAATGCGTGCGTCCAGCCGTGAATCGCCCGGGCGTTCTTGCAGATAACGATGGTTCATTCGATTCAACATCGCCAAACCCTCTCGATCACCTCGTGCCGAAATGAAATCGGCTCGCGCGGAGAGGTCATCGATCGGATTGGCACGTTGGGGAAAAATGGTGGTTCCTTGCGCCGATGCGGGCAAGAAAGCTGCTCCCCAATTCTTTGGCCCATTGCTGGCGAAACCTCGATGGTCCGGGAGCACCACAAACGTGGGCAGGTTCTCATTGATTGCCCCGAGGCCGTAGCTGACCCACGAACCCATTCCAGGAAAACCTGGACGCTGAAAACCGGTGGCTTGCAAGTAAGCAACGCACGATCAATTAG
>NZ_DDGH01000048.1:0-8412 GCF_002337565.1 Rhodopirellula sp. UBA1907
CACGCAAACCGCAAGGTGCGCTCAGCGTGAGCAGTGCGGCCTTTTTTGAGGTGTGGATGTTGGTCTCGCCGGATGCCGCCGATTCCTGGTTCGGAGCTGGCGTGACGGAGCAAGTTGCCCGACTATTCGTTTCAGGAGAAAGAGCGAAATTCTTCGGATTGGAGTGAAGAAATGGGGGCGGTGGGCCGATGAGAGTTGTGGGGGTGGAGACATTGCGCGGTGACCGAGGGGTCGATCGTGAAACACATGGCTCGCCAAATGACATTCTTGCTCGCGTCCGCTTGGACTCGCACCACGATGGTGTGGGTGTGTCTGAGTGTATCGCTGTTGAGTGGATGCACGCTGGTTCCGGAAACGCGTCAGCGAGACACGCTGCACAACCCCTTCCCGCAAATGAAACGGGTCGCGGTGCTGCCTTTCTACAACCAAAGCCACCAGCCCAACGTGGACGGCGAGGCAGTCGCACGATCGTATTACGCCGCTTTGCAAGCAATTCCGGGCTTTGAAGTGTTGCCGGTGGGCGTCACCTCGACGCAGTATCGAGCCTATTCGATGCAGTACGGTGAACCTCGTGTCGGAGCCGATTTTCAACGGCTCGCACAGATGATGGATGTCGAAGCGATCGTCGTCGGATCGGTCACTGATTTCGACGCTTATTATCCGCCGCGAATGGGGATGACCGTCCATTGGTACGCTGCCAACGAAGGGTTTCACGCGATCCCGCCCGGGTACGGTTTGCCTTGGGGGACCGAAGCCGAAGAGAAAATTCCAGCTCGAATCATTCGGGAAGCTGAATTTGAATTGGCTCGCAGCCAGCTCAAGACCCAAATCCCACAACGAATGCCCCAGGCGACACCGGTCGACAAAGCGGCGGAAGAGGTCGAGACACCGGAGCCTGACTTTGCCAGTTCAAACCCACTTCGAAAAGAAACGGATCCCTTTGGTGATGAGGAATCACCCGCCGGTCCCGAATCCGCCGGCGTCATTCGCTTGGTGGATCATCATTCCTATCAAGCGGAAGTGGCCGAGCACCAAGTCATCAGTCCCACGATGGCTCCATCCATCAATGATGAAGAAGTCGTGTGGGAAGACGGCACTGGTTGGCAAGAAGAAGGCATGGGCTGGGAAGGCGACGTGATCGTTGACGGCTCGGTCGATGCCGGTGGCGTGATGTACGAAGAAGCCTGCGGATCCGAGCCGTTCGCCAGCATGGCACCCCTGCCACCAGCCTGGCCCGACCCGACGGATTTGATTCCCGATCCGCCCGCGATGGCACCGCCCGCGATGATCGTTCAACACGATCCCGTGATCTCGCACACGCGCCTGTATCGCGGCGACGATCCTTACTTCACCCAGCGTTTGGCAGACTACGTTGAGACGGGGGATGACGCACGGGGGATGGCTTGGCAGGGTTATATCAAACGTAGCGATGATTTCATTCGTTTCTGTTGTCACTTGCACATCGTCGAAATGTTGGAGTCGCGGGGTGGTCGTGACCAAAGCGACCTCATACTGCGATGGCCCGTGAGCCGATACTGAGCAGCATCGCGGGAAACTCCCAGCGGAAGTTTCTCCGGTCCCGCGACATTCGCACTCAGGACGATCAAACGATGGAAAAGGAAGTCAACGTGTTAGCCTTGGTCAAAGGCGAAGAACGTTTCATCTTCTTGTTCGACGACGAGAACCGTGACGAGACCCTGCGTCAGTTGGCACGTTTTGCTGCCAATCCGGAACTCGATTTCTCGTGGTATGACGCTGCGATGTTGTCTCGCAAAATTCGCGAAACGGTTGTGGTGGACGACGAAGTGTCGGCGAGCTCAGAGTTTGATTCGCTTTCCATTGATGACTTTGTTTGAATCCATCCGTCAGCAGTGAGTCTCGATTTTGCGAACGGCGATCACCCGATTTCTGCAGTACATGGCGACCGAACGCAATGCGTCTGATCTGACGATCAAAGCGTATCGGGAAGACCTGTTCGCGTTCGCGGAATGGATCGGACAAGCCGAGACGGGACGCATCCAACTGGATTCATTGACGCCACAGCAATTGCGTCAATTTCAAGCTGCACTTCAACAAGCCGGCTACGCTCGCACGACCATCTCGAGAAAGCTCGCCTCGTTGCGAAGCTTCTTCAAGTTCGCCATGCGAGAAGGAATGGCGAGCAGCAATCCGGCCAAGCCGCTGCGGAATCCACGAAGCAACCGCAAGCTTCCTCACGTTTTGACCAGCGACGAAGTCGGCCGTCTTTTGGTTGCACCGCCTGCGATCAGCGAAGCGGGACTTCGTGATCGAGCGATCTTGGAAACGATGTATTCATCGGGACTGCGGGTCAGCGAGTTGGTGGGACTTCGCGATGGTGATTTGGATTTCTCCCAAGGGATCACCCGAGTCCGCGGAAAGGGCCGCAAGGAGCGGATCAGTCCGCTGGGTTCGTACGCGATCAAAGCGATCCAGGCTTACGCCGGACGTCGCAGCCGATCGCCTGAGGCTGAAAAGCTTGGCCGAGCGGCGCCCGTGTTTGTCAATCGGTTTGGCAACATCCTGACGACTCGCAGCGTTGGTCGGATGCTCGAGAAGTACATCGCCAAGGCGGAGCTGGATACGCGGACCAGTCCACACACATTGCGGCACTCCTTTGCAACTCACCTGCTCGATCGCGGCGCGGACATTCGCAGCGTGCAAGAATTGCTGGGTCACAAATCGCTGACAACGACCCAGATCTACACGCATGTCAGTGCAGCAAATCTGCGTCAGGTTTATGAGAAGGCTCACCCTCGGTCGGCCTGAGAACGCGTTCGGCGATGAGCCAATGATTTCGTGAGCTCACGGAACCGATCTGCACCGATGGCTCAGTCGCACTCGAGTGCCAGGATCTTGTCGAGTCGACGCTGATGGCGTTCTTCGGGAGTGTATTTGGCGTTCAGGAACGAGGAGATGATCTCGAATGCCAGCTCGCTGCCGATGATCCGGCCGCCGATGCACAGCACGTTCATGTCGTCGTGCTCTACGCCTTGGCGTGCGGAATAAGTGTCGTGACAGATCGCCGCGCGGATGCCGGTGATTTTGTTGGCCGCGACGCTGACGCCGACACCACTGCCGCAAATCAGCAGCCCACGATCGGCTTCGCCGCTGTTGATTCGCTCGGCGACTTCGACAGCGAAATCGGGGTAGTCGCAGGAGGTTTCGTCATTGGTTCCGCAGTCGGTCAGGCTGATGACCTGCGATCCAAAACGCTCGACAACGAGTTGTTTCAGAGCGAAACCGGCATGGTCGCCACCAACAGCCAGGCGAATGGGCGAGACGGAATCCGCATTTTGCGACATAGGACCAAGTACCGACGAAAGAACGAGCCAAAAAGAGATGCCAAGAAGACGCCACAAGATAGTCGTTCGGCGTCGATTCGTAACCGGGGCTTGAGATCCAGGTGGGAAATGGCGGGCGGGGTGATTGCAAATTGCAAAATGGACATTGCAAATTGGCAATTGTGGATCGGTGAAAATCTTGCGGCTTGGTAGACCTGAATCACTTTGCAATTTGCATTGAGAAATTTGCACTTTGCAATTTCCCACCGCACCTCCACGACGGCCCCTTCGGGGCGACCGTTTGGGTTTGGGCATGGTTCTCGGGGCTTCCGCCCCGAGCTATGGACGACGGCCCCGTCCGGGGCGAATTGTTGTGATTGCCACGTGGGAAATGGCGGGCGGGGTGATTGCAAATCACAAAATGGACATTGCGAATTGGCAATTGTGGATCGGTGAAAATCTCGCGGCTTGGTAGACCTGAATCATTTTGCAATTTGCATTTAGAAATTTGCACTTTGCAATTCATCCACGGTCCCCGTCCGGGGCAATGTCTACCAAACTCTCTAAATGAGATCGTCGTCGTCCTCGTCTTCGCGATCGGGATGCAGTGGATCATCGGAGTCGAAGAACAGGTCTGCTAGTCCCAAAGGGACCGCGTCGCCGCCGAGCGTGCGTTTGCGGCGTTCTGCGAGTGATTCCAGATCGACTGCTTCGTCGCCGAGGCACTTTTCGAGGGCTTCCTGCCAGGCGGCATCGTGAGCGACCGGGTGCGACGGGTTTTGCTTCATTCGTTTGATCGCGAAACGGAGCAGGTTGATACCGTCTCGGGGGGAAAAATCGAGTTTCAGTTCGTGCGAACGCTGCAGGAAATCGACGGTCAGCGCCAACATCTCTGGTTCGGCAAACGGCAGGTGGTACTGCAGGATGGCCATCTCGTCTTGTTTGTTTGGAAACCCAACCTGCAGTGTTGGTTGCAGTCGACTGAGAATGTAATCGGGGATTTCAAACGTCGACTCGTCTTGGTTCATCGTCACTGCTGAACGGAATTCAGGTGACGCGGGAATCGTGATTCCGGCGACGATGGATTCCACGTAACGGCGGGTGTCGAAAAGCGGTGCCAGCGACGCCCAAGACTTTTCGTTCATCCGGTTGCCTTCGTCCAAGATGCAGACGCCGCCGGTGATCATCGCACTGACCAGGGGCGAAGCATGGTAGGCAATCTCACCACCGCGACTGAGCACGGGGGTGATCAACAAGTCTTCCGGTCGAGTGTCGGCGGTGCACTGGTAGATATACAGCGGCAGACCTTGACGCTTGGTCGCCGCGATCGCGAGTTGCGTTTTGCCAACGCCCGGCGAGCCGATCAAACGCGGCGTCAGGGGGATGTCGGTTTCGTCCACCGTCAGCCAGCAGGCCAACAATTGCATCAGCAATTCGTTTTGGCCAATCCAATCGCCTGCGGCCTCGTATGGATGAGCGAGTTTGAGTTCAACGCCACCAATTTGAACCACTTCCGGTTCGCGAGCAAAGCGATCCGACTCGGAGTGTTTCGAGGAGCGTTCTTCGGATGGATTCGGCGAAGGCGAATTCATGGAGTGTCCGTCAGGAGGCTTCGGTTTTGGGATCTTGTCCCGTCAAGTCTGAAGCATCGACGGCGCTTTCGCCACGCCCCATTGCATCCTGTTCTTTTTGGACGGCATCCAGGATGGGATCGATGTAGTTGTGTAGCGGGTGATCGCTGAAGTGATCCACCCGAAAACGCTTGAGCCCTCGCAGGAATCCGTGCCATCGGTCGCGTCGTTTTCGAATCATGCCCAGGTGACCGATTCGTCCGTTTCGGTTGATATAGACCTCGGTTCCACAGTGGCGGTATCCCATCCACGCGGGTGGGACTCGAGTCACAATGTCGTTGTTGTTGACGTACCGGTAGTGAGGCAATTCGACGTAGTTGATGTAGCGTTTGTCACCCACCCGAGGGCTTCCGTAGGTGAACAATCCACTCGGCACGGATTTGATATGAGACAGGTAGCAACGTCCGGCGCAGATGGTGGCCATCGCACCACCGAGTGAATGGCCACAGAACCAAACGGGCTGCTCGTTGCCAACCAACGCGGTTTCCAACATTGGCCATAGATCGTCGACTTCGGTCTTGAAACCGCGGTGGACTTTGCCCGCCGTCTCGGCCAAAACCGACGCGGCGTTGGCGTCCGCACGAATGTCATTCCATTCATTGGGCTCGGTACCGCGGCATGCGATCACGCAATCGTGATCGTTGCGAAACCGGTAAGCTTGGGAACCGTCGTGATCAAAGAAGGTGACGTCGGAAAAGCCAACCATGGCTGCGGCGACCGTGGCTTCTCGCTCATCGTTGTAGGCGACCATTGCCAACTCGGCGAACAGCAACGACTTTTGCAAGAACGTCATGTCGTCGATGGCACCTTTGACGTCGCTGTGAACGACGACTGGGACTTCATTGGGATCCTGGACAACGCCAGCGATGGGTTTCAGTTCCAGTGCATCAGACGGTTTGCTCATCTGAATAACTCCGTTTCGAATGAGAAGATCAGCGACCTCATTGTGCCACACCCTTTGGCAAAGAGGGATAGGCGTGCGAATTTCGACCTGGTGCGACGCAAGATTTTCGCGTTCTCATCACAAACGCAATGACTTTGGATTCACACGGGGACGAGAATTGCCGGACAATATTCGAACTTGTTACCGTGCGGAGGGATGATGCGAATCCAATCGATGGCGCTGTCGCGGGTACGCTTCACAAAGAACGCATTTTTTTGACCGGTCAGGCGCGATGCTGATGCTTGCAGGCATCTTGCAAGCACGCTTCGTAAGCGTCCACCATTGCAGGCCAACCATAACGGCCCGTCACTTCGCCCGCTTGGGCAGCGAGCCGTTCCCGCAACTTGGGCGACGCCATGCAATGAAGCAATCCGGCTCGCAACGCAGCGTCATCGTTGGTGACAAGCCATCCGTTGCGACCGTGATCGATGATTTCACGAACCGCACCACCAGCGTCCACGGTCAAGACCGCGGTGGAGCATGCCATTGCTTCGAGCAACGCGGATGGGAATCCTTCATAGCGACTGGGCAGAACAAACCAATCGGCGGATTGATAGACGGGCCAGATCGGTCGCGTCCAACCGGGGAGGTTGACCCGCGAATCAACTTTGAGTTCACGAGCAAGTTTTTCCAAATGACCACGCTGGCTGCCTTCGCCATGTATCGTGAGTTCCCAATTCGGCGCATCGTTTGGCAATTCACTCAAGCAGCGAATCAAACGGTCCAAGCCCTTTTCATGTTCCAGTCTTCCAACTGCGACAAGACGGCAAGTCTCTTCGTCGGTGTCGGCGTCCCTATCGGTGCGTTGTTCGACGGTGGAGTGGAACTCCTTCGGCACTTCAATCGCGGACGGAATGACGAGCGTATGACAACGTGTTTGTGATTGCAGCGTTGCCGCGACATCCTCGCTCAAGCACACCACGCGGTATGCCTTTGGATAAAGTTGTCGACGAAAGAACTCGCGGGCTCGGCCGAGCGATTGATGTTTGGGATCGCTTCGTTCACTGACCACCACCGGCACACCGAGCCCCCTGGTTGCCAACAACGTTAGCCAATTGGTGGCGTCACAAAACGAAAGCACCACATCAAATTTGCCCGCCGCGATGGTCGATCGAAGACGGCGGGTTCGGGACCAGATTGAAACGGTGTTCTCTGGCGTCGACAGGACGTTGATGGAATGGCGCGAGACGCGGGGGTCGACTTCGTGCCGATCGTGTTTTCCATCGTCCAGTGTGATCAGGGTGACGGAGTGCGAGCGGTCTGCCAGGCGAGAAGCGAGCCCGGCCATCACGCGTTCGGCGCCGCCCCCGTCGAGCGAATGAATCACGCAGGCAATTTTCATTTTCATCGGCGGAGTCGGCGTGATTGGAAGTCTTACGTGAACAGCTTAGTAACAAGCCGGGCATCCGTGTCAGACAACTCCAGCCCGATGGCACCCACGGGAGGCATTCCGGCAAAAGGCAAGTCACGCCGATTTCCCAGGCAATCCTTTGGTGCACGTTTATCACTCGTCGCGACGAAATGGCGACGTGCGGGGAAAATCTGGGTCAGATTCGAGGAATTATTCGGCTTCGGGCCGGTGGTTTGGATTGCAACGGTTGGCATGGTGACTACGGTGGAATGTGCACGGGGGTGCTCACGATCGACATTTGCCAATTGATCCAACCACACCTCTTTCAATGAGAGAAAGCGAGCCAGCTATGTTGTCTCAGAAATTTGCCTTTTCGCGAGGTTCGAGTCGCTTGAAGCGATCGATTCAGCGCATTTTCTTGGGCGTCGCCGTTCTGGCTGGATGCGTGGCCTGCTCCGAAGAAGCGTCCGCTCAATCGCCCTATGCGTTCGGGTTTCAGCCCTACGGTTTCTATCAGCCGTACGGATCGGTGTATCGATCCAACATTCCAAACCCACCGTATTTCGCGACGAACCCACCGGTTTACTACGGCACGCGTCACTACCGTCCTTATGGGATCAGCCCGTTTGCATCGCCACCAGTGGTGAGTCCTGGTGCTGGTTACCACAGCCAAGTGGCTCCGATCAATCAGCGTCGCGGCTATGTCGGACCCGTTTCGAATCCTTATATCTGCAAAGCAGGTGAATCGTCACCGCATTTGGTAACGAAGGCAAAAGCCGAATCTAAAAAGTCCAGCGACGCGTCGGATGAATCCGAAGCCGCCACAACGCTTGTTTCGAATTCGGCTGGCTTCACTCCCGGTGAAGTTCGAACCAACCCATTCGTTTCGAGCGAATTGCAATTCGCGCGACGTTAGGAAGCGGTGGGTCGAAAAGTTTCGGCCATTAAACGCTGATGTTTTCTGCGATCCACTCGGGTCGCAGGAGCTGAATCATCAGAGCCTTTTGGGCGTGCATTCGATTGCCCGCCTGTTCAATCACGTCGCTTTGTGGACCATCCATGACCGCGTCGGTGATCTCCTCGCCTCGCACGGCGGGCAAGCAATGCAGCACTCGAGCGGTCTTTGGGGCCGCTTCGAGTAGCTGTTCATTGACTTGGAAATTCTTGAAAGCGGCTCGTCGAGCG
>NZ_DDGH01000048.1:8557-31059 GCF_002337565.1 Rhodopirellula sp. UBA1907
GCTCGTCGAGCGATGGATTCGGCTTCTTGCCCCATGCTGGTCCAAACGTCGGTGTAGATCGCATCAGCGGTTTTGACCGCGGCAATCGGATCGGCCGTTTGGTTCATTTTCGCGTTGGGATATTTCTCACCGATTCGATCGAGCCATGGTTGGTCGAGTTCGTACCCATCCGGACGTGCGAGCGTGAATTGAATGTCCAGCATCGCACACGCGAGAGCGAGTGATCGCGAAACGTTGTTGCCGTCGCCAACGAAAACCATGTGGCGATCTTTGACTTCGCCAAAATTCTCCAGCAACGTCAGCACATCAGCGATCGCTTGGCAGGGATGACAGAGATCGGTCAGGCTGTTGATGATCGGGACGGCATTGTATTCCGCCAACTGTTCAACACGTTCGTGTGATTTCGCTCGACACGCAACCGCGTCAACAAATTGTCCCAACACGCGAGTGAAGTCAGACGGTGATTCGCGTTTGCCCCAGCCGACATCGTCGCCCAGAAACAAGCTGCTGCCACCGAGGTGGTTCATACCGGTCTCAAAGCTGACACGGGTTCGCAAGCTTGGTTTTTCAAACAGCAACGCAAGCGTGTAGCGTTCCAAAATGGCGGGCCGTTCGCCCTGTTTCAATTTGGATTTGAGGGTTTGTGCGGTTGCCAAAATCTGACGCAACTCTTGCGGGGTCAGATCAAAGAGTGTGAGCAAGTGTCGCATCAAAGTTTCTCCGTTTCCTCGTTGGATTCGAACTCGTCCAGTTCGTTGTTTTCCAGTTCAGTTTCTTCTTGTTCGGTTTCGTGCTCTTCGTCTTCATCGCCGCCTACGACTTCGTCATCCGTTTCATCTTCCTCAGCCAATTCTTCATCGGCCGTGTCGTCGAGTTCGTCCTCTTCGATTGCCTCATCGTCATCGTCTTCGTCGTCATCCAGCTCTTCGGCCGAATCTTCCGCAGATGCGGCTTCATCGATATCCGCATCAAGTGAAATGTCGACTGGCGATTCGTCGGGTTGGGCTTCGTCAGCCGGTTCCTCCATCGGATCCGATTCAGTTTCCGCCGATGAAGTTGCTTCCGTTGACTCCTGATTTCCTTCCAACCCCGCCAGCACCGCATCGATTCGGTCGATCAGGATTTCCCGTTGTTCGGCCGTCATCAGCAACGGAGGTTGAAACAGGACCGAATGTTCGCTGCAAACATCGGCGTGCAGTTGTTCCGCCGCGGATTGCTCGGTCCAAGCTTGAGATTCGACATCCAATTCCAAGATCACGGTGTGCCCGCAGGCATGCAGGTCTCGGACGCACCCGCGGGTGGCAATTCGTTCAGCCAGAGCGATGGCGAACGCGTCCGCTTCCGTGGCAAGAGCGTCGGTTTCGATCAGCGTCGACAGTGCGGCGGAAACAAGATGTCCAACCAAGTCGCTGGAATGCACGGTTTGGTCGAGATGGGATGCGAGCGATTCCGACAGAACCAACAAGCCGCCAGGAAGGTCGCCGACCAAGCCGGCCGAAAGGATGACCGCGTCGGCAGAGATTCCGGCGACCATCTCATGAGCAAAGAAGTAGCCGTTCCCGGCTGCGGGAGTGTCACCATGATCGACGATCAATTGCGTGCCCGTTTCGTCACATCGTTGACGGCATCGAGCCCACCATTCAGCGGTCAATGGCTGGCCGACTCCGCTGAAGTCCACCGGAGCGACCAAAGCGACCGCGGTTGATGAATCGATTTTGTCGACGAAGCGTTCCGCCGGCGCGTGCACGAAGCCAGGCAGCAGGGGCCATTCGTTGCCTCGCAATGTTGGTTTGCCGCTCGCCATTCTCGCAACGATGCTGCGTCCGTGATCACTGCCTACCAAACAAAGGCACTTTGGCGCCGATGCATTCTCGGCGGCCGCGTCTTCCGCATCGTGTTGTGACAGATGACGTCGACGTGCCGCGATCAAAGCATGTTCGAGTGCTTGGTCTCGCGAAGAAGTTGGAATGCAATCAGAGAGCGTTGAAGCATCCGCGTTGGTCAGCGTGCGCAGTTGCTCCGTGATCTTGGTTCGCAGGCCAGCATCGCCGCACCACTCGGGTTGATCTGCGAATTGACGCAAGGCATCCCGGAACGAGTTCTCACCTGTCGGAGAGAGACGTCCGGCAATCGCATTGATCCAGTTGTCGCCGCGAGGGGCATCGCCGTTGCCGGACGCGTTCACTGGTGGATCTCCGTGCCCACACCGTCGGTGGTGAAAATTTCAAGCAGCAATGAGTGACGCAGTCGTCCATCAATGATGTGGACTTTCTGAACGCCACGACCGAGTGTTTCCAAGCAGGCTTCGACCTTCGGGATCATGCCGGACTGAATCACACCATCGGCAATCAATTGGCGAGCTTCCTCGGCCGATAGCGCCGGAATGATCGTCTCGGGATCTTTGGGGTCTCGGCGAACTCCGTTGACGTCCGACAAGAACACGAGTTTGTCCGCTCCCAAGGATTGAGCGACCGCCATCGCGGCGGTGTCTGCATTGACGTTGTACAGTTGCCCTTTTTCATCCGTGCACAAAGAAGGAATCACGGCGACTTGGTCGGTGTACGCCAAGCTTTCAATCACGTCACGATCGACCTCGGTCACTTCACCAACGAAGCCAAGGTCGTCGCCTTCGGAATCGATCAGCTTCTTGCCTTTCAGGACACACGTGGTTCGAGGCGACAAGTTGACAGCGCGACCACCAAACCGTTCCATCATTTCGGTCAATTCGACATTGAGTTCTCCCGCGAGGACCTGTTCGACGACCTCCAGCGATTTCTCGTCCGTCACCCGGCGCCCGCGAATGAATTGGGCTTCGATGCCAGCTTTGGCCATCGCTTCCGTGATCGCTTTGCCGCCGCCGTGAACCACGACAGGACGCAGCCCGACGGTTTCCATGAAGATCACATCCAGCAGCAAGTGCTGCAGGGCTTCTCGGTCCTCGAGCAGGCTGCCGCCGAGTTTGATGACGGTCGTTTTGCCTCGGAAACGGCGGATCCAACCCATCGCTTCGATGAGGGTGTCGGCTTTCGCAATCGCTTGGTCCATGAGCGGCGGGTGTCCCTGTTGGACTTAGAAAGAAGGTTCGCGGAAGAGATGAATGACGGAAAAGATCAACGAAAAAAAGATGCCGGCGAGCGATTGCTGGCCGGCGTGGGCGAATTTCGTCGAGAATTGCTGGTCGGAAACCCGTCAAGTCTACGAATGGCCAACGAGCGGGTCAATCATGGCCGGCCGGTCGCCCGCGTTGCTGCATTTCGGCCTGCTGGCGACCAATCCGCATCCCCAGCAATCCAGTCAGGACCGCCAGCGGTAGGAAACCGGCGGCGATCGCGGTCAAACTCAAACCGTTGAACCTCAATACCCCGAATAGCTGGGCCGACATCACGTCCCCACCTCGAACCACGGCCGTGTCCAGAAATCCCTTGGCTTGATAAAGCGTGCGGCGATCCACGACGGTGTACAAAATTTGAATCGCGGGGGCAAACACGGCGTAGCTGGACGCACGGTGGACGACCACCAACGCGACGATCCAATTAAGACTGGGCCAAAACGCCAATCCAGCAAAACCGATCACGTAGATCAGCGGGAACACTCCCAAAACGATTGCCATCCCGAGCCGACGAAGCAACGCGGCAGTTCCGAGCAGCTGCACCGCCAACGTGAGGCTCAGCACCCAAAGGTTGATCTTGGAGATCAACGCGAATCGGTCGGCTTCGTTCAGATTCGCTTCGCGGATGAAGTCAGCTTGTTCGCAGTAGACCGTCGTGGCACAGGCTTGCAGTGCCAACATGAACAAACAGAGGCCAAGTAAATAAGGCGACTTCCAAACGGTGCGAATCCCAACCCACATCGAATGCTTTTCTTTCGATGTGGCAGTCTGTTCAGTCGAGGCCAGCGCGGCGGTTTCGTCGTCGGGATTGTGAGCGTCCTCGTTGACCAAGTCTTGTGACGTCAACGTTTTCGCGAAAACTCGACCGCATTGCTGGCACAATTCTAATGCGACGATGCCGGCGATCAGCACATACGAGATGTCGACTTGTTGTGAGAGCCACGATGCGAATGCTGATCCGGTGATCCCGCCGATCGTTCCGCCCGCTGAGATGAACCCAAACAACCGCTTGGCTTGGTCGCTGCGGTAGGCGTCGGTGAATACGCTCCACATCAACGACACAACAAACAGGTTGAAAACGCTCAGCCAGACAAAGTAAACGCGGCCGACCCAAGCGGCGATGCCGGCGTCGCTGACTTGCATCGCGAAAAAGAAAACCAGCAAGTTCAGTTCAAAGAAACGGTAGACACGGCTGACCAATCGCATTCCACGTCCACGATTCGCGACGGAGGCGTAGATCGGAGAGGCGACCAACATGGTCAGGAAGCTCGCCAGAAACAGCCAAGGGATTTCATCACTTCCGCGAGTGAAGGCTTCCGTTTCGCGAAGCGGCCGAAGCTGGTAGTAGCCACCCAGCAAACAAAAGAACCATGCCGTCGACCAAACCAGAAGCCGGATTTCTCCTGGTCGAAAAAACTTGTCACGCCACTGGCGTAGGCGAGTCACTCAGCGATCGCCGGTTGCGTTTCCAATCCTTCGACCGATTCGGGTTCGCCGGAATCAACAACGACGGCTTCTTCCGTGGACACCGAAGGCCCGCGAACTTTCACAAAGCCCGAGATGCCGACGATGATCGCTGCGAGCAGGACGATCACCTTCAACCACTTCGCACGATTTTCGCGGATGCCGTTGAAGGCGGCACTGCGGCCAACCAACGCTGACGCGAGAAAGAAGATTGCGAAGGCGAGCAACATTTTGACGCCCAGCAAACCGTGGTACAGCCCGTCACCCTTGTGATTGGGGATCGCACGCATGTAGTTGTAGAATCCGCTGAGCAGAAACAGCAGGATGCCGCCGTGGATGAAGCGTTTCCAGCGACCGGTCACCGCTTGGGCCAGCGTTTGGTGGGCTTCTTCGGAAATCATCTTGGCGGAGGGCAGCAACACCAACAGCATGAACGCTGATCCACCGACCAAGGTGATCGCCGTGCCGACGTGGATGATTCGTGATAGGACATCCAAAGCAAACATGATCGAGCCGATCGGGTGCGAGGTGCGAAGCGAAATTGACTTGCAAACAATTTCATGGGCCATCGCCGGCTGAGCAACCCCACTGCCGAAACATGCTGGTGCCTCACGCCACGTCAATCGATAGACTGGTTATGCTGTCGCTGCCGTGTGATGTTTCTTTATCGCCTGGCACACCTTCCTGATGCTTCCTTCCCCACCTCACCGCATCAATCGAATGCTCACTGCAATCATCACCGGACTTGGTCCGCAACGAGATCTGACCCTCTCGGGGCACGTCTCGAAATCATTGAACAACGAATCTTTGCCAATGGTTCAGTCCGCATGTCGGGCGAAAACGACGACGATCCAACGTGTCGTTTGCGTTGCTGCCGTTTTGGCTCTGATGGTCACCGGGTGCACGTCGTCCAGTTCCACTTCGCAATCCAAGGACGATGGCGATGACAAACCGCGAGTGGCGTTGATCATGAAGTCGTTGGCCAATGAGTTCTTTTCGACAATGGCCAAAGGAGCCGAGGCTCATCAAGCAGAACATTCGGACCAGTACGAGTTGGTCGTCAACGGTATCAAAGACGAACGCGATGTCAGTCGGCAAGTTGCTTTGGTGGAAGAAATGGTCGCCAGCGGTGTGGATGCGATCGTCATTGCGCCCGCGGATTCCAAGGTGTTGGTGCCCGCTCTTCGACGAGCCATCAATGCGGGAGTGGTCGTGGTCAACATTGACAACCGTTTGGATGCGGATGTGTTGCAGCAAGAAAACATCGCGGTTCCCTTTGTGGGCCCAGACAACCTGGCGGGAGCGAAAGCCGTGGGTGACTACTTGGCCGCCAATCGCAAAGGCGACAAAGTCGCGATTTTGGAAGGCATTCGCACTTCGTTCAATGCTCAACAGCGATTGAAAGGATTTGAGGCCGCGATGAAAGAGGCCAACATGGAAATCGTCAGCAGCCAATCCGCGGATTGGGAGATGTCGCGAGCCAACACGGTTGCGTCGTCGATGTTGAGCGAGCATCCTGAAATCTCTGCGATCTTGGCCGCCAATGATTCCATGGCTCTCGGCGCCATCGCTGCGGTCAAAAGCGCAGGCCGTGCGGGCGAAGTGCAAATCGTTGGATTCGACAACATCACCGCGATTCGGCAAGCGATTGAAGAAGGCAAGGTGCTGGCCACCGCGGATCAGCACGGTGATCAGTTGGCTGTCTTTGGTATCGAAGCGGCGCTGGAGCAGCTCGGCGATTCTTCGGACTCGGCGGCTTCCATCGAAGACGTTGAAACGCCCGTCGATCTGATCACGTCCGAGACTCTGAGCAACGAATGAAGGTTGCTCTTTCGGTTCGCGGCCTGACGAAGTCTTACGGCAACGTCACGGTGCTGAACGATGTATCAATCGATTTTCATGCTGGCCATCTACACGCTTTGCTTGGCGCCAATGGTGCTGGGAAGAGCACACTGTGCAAGATCATCAGCGGTTTGGTCTCGGCATCCGCAGGGCTAATGTCTCTGGGCGGCGGCGACTATCAGCCTGGCAGCAAGCAGGATGCGGAGGCCTGTGGAGTTCAGATTGTTCAACAAGAATTGAATTTGATCGAAACGTTGTCGGTCGCCGAAAACCTTCGGCTGGCGTCTCTGCCCAATCGGCGGGGCGTTTTGCGAATGAGCGAATTGCATCGTTCCGCTCGCGAAATATTGGATCGGTTTGGTCTGCCCGATGTCGACACGCACACGATCGTTGGCAGTTTGGGTGTTGGTAAACAACAGATGGTCGAAATTGCGGCGGCGCTGGCCCGTGACGCTCGCGTGTTGATTTTAGATGAGCCAACTGCTGCGCTTTCCGGGAGTGAATCCGAAGAGTTGTTTTCGCATCTCACCCGCATGCGTGAACAAGGCGTCGCGATCATCTACATCTCGCACCGACTCGAAGAAGTTCAGCAACTGTCTGACGAAGTCAGCGTGCTGCGCGACGGTCAGCTCGTTACCACAGAACCCATCGCAAACATCAATCGCGAAAAGATGGTTGCTTGGATGAGTTCCGAGGAAGAAGCGGACGACGATTCCAGACAGCCAGCGGCCAGCTTTGTCAGTCATCGTCGAGACGAGGTCGGTTTGTCGGTTCAGGGGATCTCATGCGGGATGGTCAACAACGTTTCGTTCGATGTTCGTCGAGGAGAACGTTTTGGGATCGCTGGATTGGTGGGTTCCGGAAGAACGGAGTTGCTGCGAGCAATCTTTGGTGCCGACGTGGCTGATTCGGGGCACGTGTCGCTGGCCGGTGGCGAGGCAGTTCGCTTCACCCATCCCAGTCAGGCTGTCGAAGCTGGTTTCGCAATGGTGACCGAAGATCGGAAACAGAACGGGTTGCTGCTGACTCAGCCGATCCGAGCCAACACTTCGCTGGCCGCGCTTGCCACCAAATTTTCCGCCAAGGGATGGATTCGGCAAACAGCGGAGGCTGAATCAGCCAGTGCGATCCACGCGTCGTTGGAAACTCGATGCCAATCGTTGGAACAACTTGTCGGCACACTCAGCGGCGGCAACCAACAAAAGGTCGCGGTGGCCAAATGGCTGACTCGCGGTGCCGAGGTCTACCTCTTCGATGAACCGTCGCGCGGGATCGATGTGGCCGCTCGCGGAAAGCTTTACGAACTGTTTGAGGAATTGGCCAAGCAAGGCAAGACGATCGTGATTGTGAGCAGTGATTTGGAAGAATTGTTTGAAACGTGCGACGCAATCGCGGTCATGTCGGCCGGCAGAATGGTGACGAAGTACGAACGGAATGACTTCAGCGAGGATGCGATCTTGGAAGCTTCCTTTGCGGGACAAGAATCGAAGCAGACCACTGCGTTATCTGACGACAAATGGCAGAACGAGGAGGCGACACCATGAATCGTTTGCAAGGATTCTTGAAACAGCTCGCCCCGCATCTCGGGTTGGTGGCGGTTTTGTTGGTGTTGGTGGCAATCTTCTCAACGCTCAGCAAGAACTTCTTTCAATTGTCCACGGTGATCTCGATCGCCAACCAAGTTCCCGATCTGACGTTCTTGGTCGTCGGGATGACGTTGGTGTTGATCATCGGTGGAATCGATCTGTCGGTTGGTTCGTTGCTGGCGGTGTCGTCGGCGGTGTTGGGCGTTTTGATGGTCAACTATGAATGGTCAATTTGGGCGGCGCTTCCGATTGCGGTTCTGGTGGCATCCATCGGCGGTGGGTTGAATGGAGCCATTTCAATCGGATTTGGGATTCCATCTTTCATCGTCACATTGGGCATGCTCGAGATCGCTCGCGGGGCAACCAAAGTGGTGACCGATTCGAAGGCGATTTACATCGGCAGCCGAATCGAATGGTTTGGTCAGCCTTTGCCCGGCGCGTTTGTTTCGCCCGCCTTCATGTTCGCGATTGCAACTGTGGTTCTGGGACAGCTGTTTTTGACTCGAACGGTCTGGGGACGCTACTGCATCGCGATCGGCACCAATGCGGAAGCGGTTCGAATGTCTGGGATTCGGTCGGCTCCATTGTGCATCGCAATTTTCGCGATCAGTGGGATGATGTGCGGTTTGGCGGGACTCGCACAAACGTCGCGATTGTCGACGGCCGATCCCAACGCGGCCATCGGAATCGAGTTGGCGGCGATCGCCGCGTGCGTGATCGGCGGTACCAGTTTGATGGGAGGTCGCGGGAACGTGATCCGATCGTTTATCGGTGTCTTGATCATCCAAGTCTTGCAGACCGGGTTGGCTCAAGTCGGAGTGTCCGACGCCAGCAAACAGATCATCACAGGAGTTGTGATCGTCGTGGCGGTATTGATCGACGCCTTGAGAACACGATGGAGTCGAAGCTGATCCGATCGACCATGGTTTGGCAGCTTGAAACGCTGCGACTGTCAGTCGTCCGAGTCATCTGCCATCTCGTTCTTCATACATGAAGCGACGATGCGGATCTTTTCGTAGGAGACTTCTTCGCCGAGTGCTTCGAAGACCGGACGGAGTCGTTCATCTTCGGCGGCCATCAAAGCGGCTCGGATTGCCTCGGATTCTTCGGTGGAAACCCATTGCGATGGATCGGTGATTTTTTCAGCTTGGATGTAGTCGCTGAGGTACTTGTTCACCGTCGACTCAGCTCGGCCCATTTTCGATGCGACCTCTTCCACCGAACATCCGTCACGGAAAAGCTGCGATGCTTGAACCGTGGCAGCGTTGGGTGCCGCGTTCACGCGAGGTTTGGTCATGGTCGTCGGAGAGGAGTTGGCGGTCTGGTTTCTGTCCAGTGGATTTTCCTCGCAGTATTGATCGATTGAATCCAAAAACAGTTGTCCAAACTCTTCGCGTTTTCGATCACCGATTCCACGAATGTTGGTGAGTTTTTCAATCGAAGTTGGACGAACACGAGCCAATTCGCGAAGGACGGCGTCGCCGAAGATGACATAGGCCGGCACGCCCCGCTCTGATGCCAACTCGCTGCGTAGTGAACGGAGGTGATCGAACAACTGTCGATCGACACCTTCCCAAGATTCATTCGCGGCGGGGCGACGCGATGCACTCTTCGCCGCCACTTTCGTGAGTGTCACTTCGCCTTCGCGTTTCAGAAGGGCTCGGCCGGATTCGGTCAGGCGAAGTGATTGAAACTCGCCGCTCCGAATCAAATGGTTTTGAGAAATGAGTTGTTCGATCCAAGTGCGAACGGCGGTGGCACCTTCGCTTGCGAGCAAGTTGTAGGTGCTCAGTTGATCGTGTCCGGCTTGAATGACTTTCTGGTCACGCGACCCGGTGAGAACTTTGACAGTGTGTCCGGCACCATATCGCTCTTTCAACCGAACCACGCACGACAGGATTTTCTGCGCAAGCGTGATTGGATCGTCCACGACGTCGAGCTCGCCCAGACAAACATCGCATGCGTTGCAATTGTCCGAGTCGTATTCTTGACCGAAGTATTCGACGAGCGATGCATGTCTGCATTTCACACCGTTGCACAGCGCCGCCATTGACTCAACGGAGGCCATGGCGGATTGGAAGTTGTTGCGGTCGCCGTTTTCCAAAATGCGTTTCCATGACATCAGATCGCCGCCGCTGTGCAAGAGGATGCATTCGGCGGCCAGTCCATCGCGTCCGGCTCGACCACTTTCCTGTTGATAGTGTTCGATAGATTTGGGCATCCCCGCGTGAATGACAAATCGAACATTGGATTTGTCGATGCCCATGCCGAACGCGACCGTCGCGACGATAACGTCGACTTTCTCTTGGATGAACGCTTCCTGGTTTGCTTGTCGAACTTCGTCGGGCAATCCCGCGTGATAGGGAAGCGTTCGGACGCCCATGGATTCGAGTGCGCCGGCGGTTTGTTCGACTTCTTTGCGAGTGATGCAGTACACCACGCCGGACTCACCGGGATGTTGAGCGATGCATTGCTGGATCTGATTCAACTTGCCGTCGGCGCGAAGCATTCGATACGTCAAATTTGGTCGATCGAAATCACCAACCAGAACGTTTGGTTGATTCAGTTGCAATTGTTCGGCGATGTCATCGCGAACTTGTTCGGATGCGGTCGCGGTGAAAGCATGCACGGACGCCGAGGGGAACTGTTCTTTGAGAATTCGCAGTCCGCGGTACTCGGGCCGGAAATCATGTCCCCAATTGCTAACACAGTGAGCTTCGTCGATTGCGAAGAACGAAATTGGCAGGCTGCGTAGAAAGTCGAGTGTCTTGGGCGTCAGCAACCGTTCGGGGGCCAGGTAGAGGATTTTGATCTCGCCCCGGCGAATCCGTTCTGCCGTTTCGCGTTTCTGTTCCACCGACTGGGTGCTGTTGACCAATGCCGCTGAGACACCGTTGCTGGTCAACGCGTCGACTTGATCCTTCATCAACGAGATGAGCGGTGAGACGACCACGGACATTCCGTCGCGAACGAGCGCGGGAACTTGGTAGCACAGTGATTTCCCGCCGCCGGTCGGCAAAACAACCAAGCTATCCCGCCCCTGGATCACGTCCTGGACGGCATCCGCCTGCAGCGGACGAAACGAGTCGTAGCCCCAGACCGATCGCAGGACCGAATGGGCTCGGTCCATCTCGTTTCCGGAAGAGTTGGACGGTGCGAAGGTTGAGGTCGAATCAGAAGGCGACGACATCCGAGAACTCACTGCAATCGTTCGAAAAAGAAGATCGAACAGGTTAGCAGTTTCGGTGAACAGTGTCGTTCACTCGATCGAGGGTTTTCAGCCGCGGCCCATTTTGGCTCGGGCACGATGGAGCAATGGGCCGATCGTATTTTCGCTCAATCCGACCGCCTGGCTGATCTCTTGATAGGACTTGCCTTCCAAGTGGTACATCCGCACGACGCTCGCTTCGCGCGGGTCCAAACGCAACATCAGGTGTTCGACCTCTTCGGCGTTTTCGATTCGCTGAAGTTCGCCGTTTACCTGCGTTGGCGTGGCGTGACCGTTGGTGGCACCATTGACGGTGTTTCCGTTGGCCAAGTTTCCGCCACCCAGCGAGCTCCCCGCGGAAGATGCCGAGGTGTGGTTTCCTGGTACCGCCGAATTGGCAGTCAGGCGACGGACCACAACGCGTCGAGCGACGATCGTCAGGTATGTCGCGAGCGAGCACTGGCGTCGAAAGCGGCGAAGCACGGCGAAATCATGCCGGACGTAGACCAGGAACACTTCCGCAACCATGTCGTCTCGGGTGGCTTCGTCCATCGACAAGCCACGGCCCATCGCGGTCCGATTGACGACATGGACGACCAGGCCAACAAATCGATCGACGAAGTCTTGCCACGCCCGGGGTTCCCGGTCGAGGCAACGTTGCAGTAGCTGACGATCGACGTCGGAAAGGCTCACAGTGATGGTCCGGAAGATGAGATGAATTGAGCCTGTGGGCTCTGGACTGAAGGCTAAAGGTCCGTCACAAGCCGCGTAACCATGTTAGATGGACGGGGGTTCGGTGGCAAGTTTTTCGCGGAAGATTGCGATTGTGCCGCACGGGGGATTCGGCCAACGATTTCGAGCCATTGGAGTCGAAATCTGGATGCCGAAGTTCCTGATCCCCGGCGAATTACGGGGCAGAACTTGTCTCGGTGGACCGGTGGTATCGGATGCGCGGACTTTGCGGGGACGTGAGGGTGCGAAATTGGAGCGATTGATGCCCCCAGGGGCCCCTCAGGAAGCCGGGTTCAAAATGGGACGTAGGGTTCGTCATCTCGACAACGATGTCTCGCAGAATACCGGCTATGAACGACCAAATGGTTCCCAGCGATTTCGCCAACCACAGCATGCCACCCGTGGTGCCTGTTCCCGCAGGCCCTCCTGCCAAGGATGCGGCCAACACCAATTCAGATCCATCAGATCATCCGCAGCTAGAGAATTCTGGCTCCGATGCCTCTTCCACTCATGCCGTGTCTTCTGACGCCGCGCCATCTGATGCCGCACATTCAGCGTCACGATTGAGCGAGCTGTTGATGGGTTTGGGGGAAGCAGCCACAGGGCAGCTCCCGGGAGTGATTGAACCCGCTCAGGTCGCAAATGCTCAAACAGATTCGTCGGCCACTTCGGCGGAAGATACGCGGCCGTTTGAAAATCATTTGGCCATGGCTCGGTTGGGCATGGCGACATCGCTTTTTTATGCTCTTCGAACCAAGCACGCTCCCACGGCGGCCCACAGTCTGCGCGTCGCTCTTGCCTGTTCCGCATGGTGTGAGCGGTTGGGGTTGGCCGATGATGTGCGAGATCGCATCGAAGTCGCGGCGTTGCTTCACGACATCGGCAAGATCGGAATCCCCGACCGCATTCTCCGAAAGCCTGGCAAGCTCAGCATCGAAGAACAGCTGACGATGGATTGTTGCTCGGAACTCGGTTGCGAGATTCTGCGTGGCTGCACCGCCGACCAATCGTTGTTGGACATCGTGAGGTACTGCGGTGTCTGGTATGACTCACGCCGACAAGAAGACCATGTTCGTGGCGACGCTCTGCCATTGGGCGCTCGGATGATGTCCATCGCCGGTGCCTTCGATGCGATGACCACGGACCAAGTCTACCGTTCGGCACTCAGTCGAGAGCGTGCTTTGCAAGAGCTGTTTCGCGGCAGTGGTACTCAATTCGATCCCGAGCTGACTCGCGATTTCGCAACGATGTTGGAACGACGCCCCGAATTGTTGCACAGCAGCGTGGTGAATCGTTGGTTGCAACAGCTGGATGCCAATTCGCCCAACTTCCTCGGCATGATGCGATCGGGAGAACATGTCAGCACCGGGAGTGCGGATGCCGTGAAGCCAGCGGCAACTTGGCAGACAGAAACTCCGGCCGTGCTACCGTTCTATCAAGCTTTGGGCGATCAACTTCGTGACGGCGTTGCGTTCACCGACTGCGAAGGACAAGTCACGTTTTGGAACGAGACTTTGGCTCGGATGACCGGCGTTGCTTCCGAAGCGATGGTTGGGCGTCATTGGGATGCCGACACACTTGGGATGGTCGATGAATCCGGCAACGAATCCGCGGTTTGTCCGGTCGCCGATAGCCTGCGATTGCAGACCACGGTGACTCGCACGATGAAGATCGTCCACGGTAGTGTGTCGCGAGATGTGTTGTTGCAGGTCAGTCCCGTGAGCGATCCTTATGGCGGCGGAGCTCTGGTGCTGGTTCGCGATATGTCAGATCGGAACAAACTTCAAAGCCAAATCCAAACGTTGCACAAGAAGGCGACGAGCGATCCGCTGACTGGTATTGCTAACCGGGCTGAATTCGATAGCCGATTGGTACGTGCCACTGCCGATTCGAAAAAGAACAACTCGACATTTAGTCTGATCATCTGCGACATCGACCACTTCAAAAGCGTCAATGATGTTCATGGTCACCCGGCTGGCGATGAGGCATTGGTCCAATTCGCTCGCGTTTTGGAAAGCCATGCACGGGATGAAGATTTAGTGGCTCGCTACGGCGGAGAAGAGTTTGTCTTCCTGGCGATCAACAGCGACAATGCCACCGCAGCTCGACGTGCCGAACAGATTCGAAAGGCCATCGAAGTCACTCCACTGGATGGTCTCAATGGCGAATCGGTTACTGTCAGCTTCGGTGTGACGGAATATCAAACCGGTGACGCTGCCGAAACCATTCTGGCCCGATCGGACCGTGCTCTTTTGCAAGCGAAAGAGAACGGACGCAACCGAGTCGTGCAGCTTGGCACGGGAATCCACCAAGACGAAGAAGTCGACTCACGGCCAGGTTGGTTCCGTTGGTTGACGGCAAAAAGCGAAGACGAGAACAGCGAGTTCCATTTGGTCACGCCAGTTCCGACCGATCTGGCCGTCGAAAAACTTCGCGGATTCATCTCGGATCACCGAGCCGAAATCATTCAAGTCACCGGCAACGTGGTATCGCTCCGCATTGTCGCTCAAGGCGGCGGAAAAGGTCGACGAGCGAGTGATCATCAAATGATGCTGCACGTGCTGATCCACTTGAACGAAGGTCAAGGCCAACGGAACCGGAACGACAACAGCATCACGCAAACCTCGTTGCGAGTCACCATCCAACCGGTTCGAAATCGCGACCGACGCAGTCGTGATTTGACGCCTTGCGTTCGCGAAGTGTTGGGAAGCCTCAAGAGTTACTTGATGGCCGAGATGGTTCAAAACAGCGACGATTGAATGTCGCCGCCACCGCCTTGAAGGATGTGAACGAGCAACGTTTTTGTTTGTTCGCTGATTCCGGGCGAGTTGCTCTCACGTGGCCCGGCCACGTTGAGGTTCTCCGGGCGATGTTCTTCGAGCCAAGTCCGAATGCGTTTGGCGGCGGTTTTGGGTCGAGCCAAATCAACCGCCAGAAATGGGCGAGACTCGCGCCGGCAAATTCGCTTTGTCAGGGCGGTGCCGCCAGAGATTCGTTCGCGGTAAAGGATCAGTGTCGCGTCGGTGTCGATCACGTTTTGCTCCGTCCGATCCGGGTAGTGTCGCGACGCGTGCTCCTGCAACAAATACTGATCCGGGATGCGGCCATCTTCCGCGATTCGACCGGCCGGGCACCATCCACCATGCGGTAGGTGCAGCTCAATGGCGGCGTCCAAAGCTCCGCGATCCACGCCGGTTTGTCCGCCCGAAATGATCCACTTGGGGACGAAGGCGTCGGTCGATTGAGAACTAGAATTCGGCATGCGGCGATGATAGCACGCACGCTGGATCTGGGAATTGCGAAGCTTTCACCGAACCAAAACGCTGACGTCGCTGGGCCTGTTGTTCGCGGTCAGGGTGGATCGTAGCCGCCAGGATTCCATGGATGGCAACGACCAATGCGTTTGATCGCTCGCCATGTTCCGCGAATTGTGCCGTGTTTCTGAAGGGATTCGATTGCATAGGCACTGCAGGTCGGTGTGAAGCGGCAGCTCGGCCCCATCATCGGACTGATCACGACTTGGTACCATCGGATGCACAGCACCATTGTTGAGATTGCCAGTCGCGACAAGAAACCTCGCGAAACTGGCGGAGGCGACTCGGACGCAGCGTCTTGCGGCGCAGCGTTCTCCGGTGAGAAGCTTTCTCGCTCGACGTTTTTCTGTTCTTCCTGCAACCGATCTACCATGACAACGAATGATACGGATTCACAACCCACCGCCAAACCGTCTGCCTCGGATGCGCCGGAGCGGATTCGACGCGAAGCGGTCGTCACCGTTGAACCCAATCAAGAATTGATCGATCCGTCAGCTTTCATCGCACCCAACGCGACAGTTTTGGGGGAAGTGTACATCGCCGCCGATGTCAGCATTTGGTTTGGTGCTGTCATGCGAGGCGATACGGAAAAAATCGTGATTGGTCGGGAAAGCAATGTTCAAGACCAGTGTGTGTTGCACTGCGATCCCGGAATGCCCTGTTTGATTGGCGAACGCGTGACGGTGGGCCATTCGGCGATCGTGCACGGTGCAACGGTCGAGGACGATGCGTTGATCGGAATTGGAGCGATCGTTCTCAACGGAGCGACAATCGGAAAGGGGGCCATCGTCGCCGCTGGAGCACTTGTGACCGAAGGAACCGTGATTCCGCCGGGCATGTTGGCGGTGGGAACTCCGGCCAAACCGATCAAGGAAGTCAGCGATTCACTGCGAGAGCGTTCCCGTGAAGGTGCCCAGCACTACGTTCGATTGGGCCGCCGTTACCGTGACGAATTTGCCGGCACAAACGTCACGTCCGGCAAGGTCGATTGAGCAGCACCGTTTGACGGCATGCTTTTTTGAACACGCTCGGTTTCTTGGAGCCGTGCATGGGGGGCGTCCTAGTGTTGGGGGAATATTCTTTGAATCCCCTTTTAGAGCCCGTGTTCCAACATGTCAGCTGCTCCTATTCCGTGGAAACACATTCGCAATGTTTTGGTCCTGTTCGCACCGGTTTGGTGCGGTGCGGCTGTTCTGTTTGGAGTTCTAGGGCTGGCGACGGCGTTGTTTTCGAGCGACCGCTGGGCTGCCCGGCAACCGCTCGTGCTTCGTGATGAAGCAACGGGTGCTGTTGACCGTTTGGGGCGATTTTCAAGTCAAACGGATTTGAAAGCCGCGCAAGAAACGCTACTCGAAATGGCACGCAATCCAGAAGTGGTTGCGGCCGCTCTACGTGACATCGGACCCGTCGGTGGCGGACAAGACGATTCGTATCCATCGACCACTTTGGTTGATACCGTCGCGAATCGACGAGTCAATGTCGTTGCACCACAAGGCAGTGAGTTTGGCAACAGCGAACTGGTTTACTTGAAGGTCGAAGCGGAAACGGCTGAGCGTGCATCCGACTTTTGTCGTGCACTTTTGGACAACCTGAGCAGCCATCTTCGAACCGTTCGCCGTATTCGAGCCGACAGCGTGATTGTCGAGCTGACCAATGCTCGCGACTTGACGCGAATGAAATTAGACGCGGTTCTGACAAAGATGAATGAAGTTGAAGTTCGGTTTGGATCGGACTTGAGTGAACTGCGAAACTTGAACGACGCGATCTCAGGTGACGGTGCCAATCGCCGAACCATGGAAGAGAACGCCAAGGAACTTCAATTGGCGGAATTGGAACTCGAACGGTTGAATGCTCTGCAACAACTGTTAATCGCTGGATCGCAGGACCCGCGTCAGTTGTTGGTCAGCGGCGATGAATTGCTTTCCAGCCAACCATCGCTTCAGCGATTGAAAGACGGATTGATCGATGCACAAATCGAATCGAGTCGACTGGCGAGCGTATACACCGAACTGCATCCGCGACGTCGTTCCGCGATCACGACCGAGCGAGAAATCACCTCGCGAATGTTGGAAGAAGCTCGTGCCGCGGTTCGTGCGATGAAGCCCACACTGGCGCTGGCTCAGGACCGAGTGCAACGTCTTAGAAACAAACAGGATCAGCTGAATGAAAAGCTGAGCCGTCTGGCGGGTGTGCGAACGAGCTATTCAAAGCTCGATAGCGACGCCGAAGCCTTGACGCAACAATTGGCGGAAGCCGAAGCGGCTCTTGGTGAAGCTCAAGCGAGTCGATCGGCAGCTCTTTCGACGAACCTGTTGGCTGAGCTTGGTCCACCTCAAGTCGGTGATTCACCGGAAGGAATGTCCGGAGTCTCGGTGACCTTTGGTTCGCTCTTTGCCGGTTTGGTGTTCGGACTGGGAACCGTATTTTTGATTGCTCCTGGGCCACAAGGACCGAGTGCCGGACGCCGTTGGAGTGACCGCCTGACCGGACGCCGGATGACAGACCACATGCCGCCAGAAATGGCCGCGCAAGTCACTTCGGTGCCCCCGGACGGAAAGGATCGCCGCCGCGGTGCCTCTCGAGACTGAACCAATGCATCGATTGCAGTAAACGAAAAACACCTCGCCGAGTGAACTCGACGAGGTGTTTCCTTTTAGACTCAACGTTTATCGGCAGGAATTGCTGACAACGTTATCGCAGGCGACGTGATCACGCACCCGTTGCAGGTGCATCGACGCAACCTTCGCACTGGCAAACCTCGCAACTGCAGTTTTCGCAGTCGACGGATTCATCCAAGCAGCAGTTGCAATCGGCATCGCATTGGCCACAGACACAGGCAGCTGCAACCGCCGATGTGAGAGTGTCGCTTGATGCCGCTGTTTCGTTGGCGGCATTTTCGCACATCATGCCCGAGCAGCAACTCATCTTTGCGACCGCAGACTCGTTGGCTGACGTATCACAGGCGTCGCACTCGCAAGCCTCGCACGAGCAATTGTCACAATTGACATCGCCGTTAACACAGCAATCGCAGCCGACATCGCATTGATTGCACGGACAGGCTTCGCCGCGAAGGGCGGACGCGTTCTCGCTCGAAACCGCGCTTCGAGTGGCAAACAGGATTGCAACACCAACCAAAACGGTGGCAGCAAACATCATGGAAGTACGTAACATCATTGGGCTCCTAATGAACCTGAAACTAAATTGAACATTGAAACAAAACTGTCGTCTAACTCAGTCTTGTTAAATCAATTCAGCCAGCGGCACAGAAGCACGCAGCGGTCACGCGACGTCAAGGCAGTTTGCCATGACGTGTCCGATTGCCGGTCGAGTCGACGGGATGGCAACGGATATTGAAGATCTTCGAGCAAGCCAATTGGCATGCTGAAAGTGACAGGCTGGTCATCGACCGTGAGCACGCGTGAGCTAACCCAGGAGTCGGTCAGAGTGGATCGGACTTCGCAGTCACATTGTGACGTCCATTCGCAGTGACAATTGGATGTCGAACTCGACGCCTTTGTTGTTTTCGAATCGGCCGTCGTCTCTGACTGGCAGCAGGAAGCGGCAGCAGTATCAACCGACGCACAACATCCAGAGGCGACCGTCGCTTTGTCCGAAACCGATGCGGCGCAACAGCACGGAGGTTGCAGCATTGGCCAAACGCATAACGCGAGCACTGCCAGCAATGCTGGCACTCGAAACGCGGTTTGGCTCAGTGCGGTTGGTCTCATGGACTCTTTTATACGCAGCAAAGCGGCGTCGGGTCGAGGGAATTTTTCGAACACCGACGCAAATGGCGATTTGCAGCCGCAATGCGTGGCTTTTCGGAAAAGGCTTGCTCATTCAATGGCGAAATCGTTGTCGAATCCGCCGCTTCACAAGGTCAAGTCATCATGGCGACGGCTGCGGAAGGGAAGCATTTCGAGACGCTCCGTTGCCATCGACCACCACGATGCGGCGTATTTCGGTGCCCGGCTTCATTTGTTGAATCTCATCGAAAGTGAGTTCCATCGATTTAGGATGGTCGTTGGCTCCAGTGTCGTGCGATCCATACTCTTGAAACGTTTCGATTCGATCTTTCGAATGGAATCCGACCCAGGGGATGCCCGCGGAACTGCTGATGCGGACGAGTCGTGCCGCTTCGTCGACTTCGACAGTTGGTCGCGATCTTGCTGGCTTTTCTGATTGATCGGACGAGCCGTCGAGCTGAAACCATGGGCTCCATCGCAGAAACGATGCACTGACGGGCGAGAAGTAAGCTTCTTGTTTAGGCGAAAACTTGCGAGGTTGTTTGTTTCGATTGCTGGGCGGGTCTGAGAAAGTGAACACGCGGTGGAAGTGGTCAAACCCTCGCGTCATGATTCCCATGTTGTCGGTGCAGTGAGGCAATCCCATCGCGTGACCGGTTTCGTGCAAAGTGGCTCCGATAGTGGTCGATGCCAACGCCCAAATCGTTCCTCGGAACGCACTGTCATCGTGAACGTGCGTTGCATCAACAACAGCGTCGTTTTGAAACACCTCCATCGCGGATTGAACGTCGCGTGGCCAACAAAAGACTGATGCACTGCCGAACAAACCCAAGTTGGCTCCACCCAGTGCGGTGTGTCCGAGCATCTTTCCCGTGCGAGGGTCTTTGCGAGTGTAAGCGGCCAAGACGACGTTCTTTGCCATCGGGTCCGGGTGTTCTTCGTTGATCCATCGGCGGACGTGTTGCCACCAACGATTGTTGTCGGCTTGAGCGTAGTAGTCCTGTTTGTCCCGGTCGCCTTTCCAAGTGTGAACGACGACCTCGCCTTTGTCGTCTCGTTCCAACGCAAACGTTCGCGGGCCGTAACCAAGGTCCTTCATCCGTTCAGCGGTGAAGGTTTGCATCAGCAACGCCGCGGTCCGAAGTCGATTCGCGTAGTCTTGCGTGACCGTGTCGTCCGGCACCGCGAAATCCGTTTCCCCCGATTGATCCGTCATCCAGATCAGTCGCACGTAATGCGGATTGGTCTGCGGTTTAAAAGTCAGATTTAGTTCGCTTGTCGGAAGCGATTTGTGTTCCAAACGAATGACGTTTTTGCCCTCCGACAGTTCGACCAACGCTTTGAACCGTTTTCCATCGGTCAGCACTTTGACAGGAGCTGATCCGGCGGGCGCGTGCGTGTTGACGATCTTCAACTCGGACGCATCGTCAGCCGACACACTCCCGCGCAGCAGCACGACGCTGTATCGAACTTCGGAATCCGGTTCGTGGTTCTCAACTCGGATCGACGAGTCCAAGTTGCTAGCAATTGCCAGGTTGGCATCGCTCACCGCGACAGCGATGAAGAGTGCAAAGAGGAATGGGGACCAACGCGTGGTGACGAAAGCCGAGCGGATGCGGGAGAGTCTCATTGAAGGCGAACCATTTTTAAAATTTGTCGGTGAACTCTGCGAACATTCTTCGCAAATCAATTGGCAGCGTGATCCAAGTTCCGCCAAACTCGCGCGGTCAATCTCGTCTGCATCTCGGCAGACGTGGCAGCGTCCGAAACAAAGGACGAGGTTCGGAGTTTACTTCGCATGTCCGCCTCTGTTGAATCGGGCTTGGCATCGACGTGCTGCTTTCTAGTGTGCGGTCGTTTCCTTGCTTTCTGATTTGGCATAGAATCCCGTGCGTTCACGTCTTAGGAATGGCCGGGAGACGAGTGTCAGGTACCTTCCGCTGGAACGGGCCAAGGCCCCGGAACGGCACCACTGGGTGCCTCGACTAAAAGGTACCTGACACTTTTTTCCCCCGATTACTCACTCCACTCACCAAAAGCGTTGCGTTATGAAGGCATTGTTGCTGACCGAATACAAAAACATGCAGGTGACGGACGTGGATGAGCCCGAGGTGGGTCCCGATGACGTTCTGGTCCAAGTCGAAGCGTGTGGGATCTGCGGCAGTGACATTCACGGATACGACGGCAGCACCGGGCGTCGCATCCCGCCATTGGTGATGGGCCATGAGGCTGCCGGAGTGGTGGTTCAGGTCGGCGAAAACGTTCGCGATTTGGAGCTCGGAGCCCGCGTCACGTTTGACTCGATGGTGTCCTGCGGAAATTGTGATTTTTGTCGCGAAGGGCACGGGAACCTTTGTGATAACCGAATGGTTCTCGGTGTTTCCTGTGGCGATTACCGACGTCATGGTGCATTCGCGGAACGTATTTCGGTTCCTCGCCGGATAGTCTATCGATTGCCCGACACCCTGCCCTTCGAACACGCTGCTTTGGTCGAAGCGGTCAGCGTTGCGGTTCATGCAGCCGAAGTCACTCCGATCAAGTTGGGTGACACCGCCGTTGTGGTTGGTGCCGGAATGATTGGATTGTTGGCTGTGCAAGCCGTGCGAGCAGCGGGCGCGACGCAAGTCATCGCGGTCGATCTGAATGACAAACGTCTGGAAACAGCCGGTGCATTGGGGGCGGACGTGTTGTTGCGAGCCGATCAAGTTGACGTGCCGGAAAAAGTTCGTGAACTGACCGGTGGCCGCGGGGCAGACGTGGCATTGGAAGTCGTCGGTGCAACACCGACGGTCAAGACAGCAATCGAATCCGTCCGCAAGGGTGGAGCGGTTACGTTGGTCGGCAATGTGTCGCCAACGATCGAATTGCCTTTGCAGTCAGTCGTTACCCGAGAAATTCGATTGCAGGGCACGTGCGGTTGCAATGGAGAGTACCCACAGTGCATCGATTTGATGAATCGTGGCGTCATCAACGTCGAACCTTTGGTCACGGCCAAAATTTCTTTGGCGGACGGTCCAAAATGGTTTGACCGCTTGCACGCCGGTGATGCGGAGCAAATGAAGGTGTTGGTTTGTCCTCGTTCGGAGTGAGATCCGAGACTGAATGACTTTTCGACGTTGACATTGAAGGCGGCGTGAAACTAATTTCCCCTCGTCGCCTTTCGCTGACTACTCCATTGACCGATTCAGGACAAAAGATGAGCGACCCGTTTGCAAGCCGAATGCGCTCGTATCCGACTCAGGAGCCTTCTTCGTCAAGGCCCGATCGGCGTCGCCGGCCGTTGTCGATCGTCACTCCGCTGCATTACACGCCGTCCTACGATTATCCCTTGGTGGTTTGGCTTCATCACAGCGGCCACAATGAGTTGCAGGTGGAACAAGTTCTGCCGCACGTCAGCGTTCGCAATTATGTCGGTGTTGGCGTTCGAGGAATCCAAGCCACCGATGTTCGTGGATGGGGATTCGATTGGTCCGAGGGAGCTTCATCGATCGCCGCGGCTGG
>NZ_DDGH01000048.1:31251-81708 GCF_002337565.1 Rhodopirellula sp. UBA1907
CGAAGCGATCGAACACGCTCAGGCCGAATTGTCGATTCACTCCGATCGAATTTTGATCGCTGGATACGGCAGCGGTGCCACGATGGCCTGCCGAATCGCGTTGATGGAACCGGAGCGATTCGGTGGCGTAGCGATGATGGGTGGTCAGTTCCCGTCCAGTCAAAGTGTGATGCGTGAGTATCATCGGCTCCGTGAACGTCGACTTCCGATCTTGTGGCAACAAGCGATCAATGGTGTCGATGATTGCCCCGAGCAATTGAAGCGTGGCATCCTGGCCGCGGAATCCATTCGGGCTCGTGTTGAAATTCGGCAGTACCGAGGTGATGATGTGATGAACGCGGTGGCGTTGCGTGACATTGACCAATGGTGTTTTGATACCATCGTGCAACCACGCACCAAGTCCACCGCGGAAAATTCGACGGTTCGTCCCACCGAGGGATTGTCACCGATCGATTTCTCCGCCAATTGATCGCCACTTGATGAACACCCCTGCCCAGTCAGATAGCCCCACCTCGACCGCGAAAATCCTTGTTGTCGATGATGACGTGGAAATCATCGAGTCCGTTTCTTACGCGTTGGAATCCAACGGCTACAAAGTGGTGGTCGCGCGAGATGGCAACCAAGCACTTGCGTTGGCCGAGTGCGAAAAACCACAGTTGATGATCTTGGACATGATGATGCCCAAGCGAAGTGGTTTCTTGGTGCTCGAAAAGATGCGGCGAGAAAATGAATTGCCGGTCCCGGTCATCATGATCACGGGCAACGAAGGCAGTCGCCATCAAGCGTACGCGGAATTGCTGGGTGTGAGCGAATACATCCGCAAACCGTTCGCAATCGAAAAACTGCTCGAAGCGGTCGATCGATTGCTGAAGTAGTTCTCAGATTGCTTTGAGCGACCTGGCATTCCAATGTGAGCGACAGCTCACTGAAGCATTTGGCGATACATGTTGATCGCGGCTGGTCCAACAAGGACCACAAAAATACCAGGGAAGATGAACAGCACGAGCGGGAAGATCATCTTCACGGCCGTCTTGGCTGCCTTCTCTTCCGCGATTTGACGACGTTTGGTTCGCATCGAATCGCTCTGGACCCGAAGGGCTTGAGCCACGCTGGATCCGAACTTGTCGGCTTGGATCAGGATCGATGCGAGTTGCTTTAGGTCGTCGACACCACTGCGATAGCCCAAGCCAGATAGAACTTCTGCACGGGGCCGGCCAAGTTGCAACTGGTGATTCGAGATTGAAAATTCTTCGCCAATTGATTTGTGGCTCTTCTGCATTTCTTCGGCCACCTTGCGGAGTGCTTGGTCGAGACCCAAGCCAGCTTCCACGCAGACAACCATCAAGTCCAGCGCGTCGGGAAGACCCAAGAAGATTTTTTCGCGACGTTTGCTAGCCATGTATCCCAAGATCAACGATGGGATCATGAAGCCGCCGATCATGCCGAGTAACAGCTTGATGATCATGCCCTGAGTCAGACCGTCCAAGACGGCACCCGTGACACCACCGAGCATGAGCCCGACGCCGGTGCAAACCAGCTGAATGAGTTTGAAGATGACGGGAGCACTTTCGCGACGAAAGCCCGCGTTGATCAGTTTTTCGCGAAGCTTGCCCATTTCTTCTTCGTTGCCCGAGACCGAACTGGCGATTGGCGTCGCCGCTTTCTCAAGTGCCTCGGTCAGAGCTTCGTTCTTTGTGCGTTGCTTTTCATCCGCAGCGATGTCGCGGATGCCACGTTTGGCATCTTTCATTCGTTCCAAGCGTGATTCCGCGGGGGCTTGGTCGTCGCCGCCCACTTTGCTGAGGACAAACCAAGCGAACGATGTCACCGAAGCAAAAATCGCGATGGTGGTCAGCGTCACCGGGCTGAGGAATCCGATGAGTTCAGGAGCGATTGAGTATGTGAACATTGGACTGAGTTATGCGAAGTGCGATGAGCGAAAGGGTGTAGAACGCGAAGGGGACGGACGGCGGATCTAGACTTTGATCGTGATGATCTTCTTGATCGCCAAAGCTCCCAGCAGCTGAGTGACCAAAGCCATACCCAAAGCCATTCGTCCGAGTTCATCCGTGAAGAGCATCAACACGTATTCAGCGTTGATTTTCAACATGACCAGGAACAAAACCGGCGGCAAAGCAAGCAGCACAGCACCGCTCATTCGGCCTTCTCCGGTGAGGGCTTGGATTGTTCCGAGAATTTGCAATCGTTCACGAACAAGGTGTCCGATCTTGTCGAGGATTTCACTCAAGTCACCCCCGGTTTGTCGCTGCAGAATCACGGCGGTCGCAAAGAACCGGATGTCCATGTTGGGGACGCGTTCCGCCATGTCTTCGATGGATTCTTCAAGTGGGATGCCGAACTTTTGCTCTTCAAAGCAACGGCGAAATTCGGTTGCCAAAGGAGCTTCCATTTCGTCACCGACCAATCCAAAGCCAGCGTTCAGCGAGTGGCCTGCTCGGAGCGAGCGACCAAGCAATTCGAGAGCTTCAGGAATTTGTTCGCCGAATCGTTTCAAGCGGCGTTTGCGTTTGAAAGTGACATAGAAAACTGGCCCGCCGACAAACACCGCACCAACAACGGGGCCCAGCAAAATCGGAACCGGTGTGACCGCGCACAGCACGATGCCTGCGGCGAAGCAGGCACCACAGATCATCGCAAACTTGGTCACGGTGAGGTTGAGGTCCGCTTGTTCCAGGATCTTGTGAACCGCGGGCAGGCGGTCCATCACGGTCTTCAAAAGCCCGGTCGCATCATCTAGGTCGTTCAGCAAGAACGATGGCGTGCTGCTTTCGGACTCTGCTCCGCGTTTCCCATGAGCGAGTTGAGTCAGACGATCTTCCGTCGCGGTCGTTTCTTCCGAGGGCATCAAAACAGATGCACCGAACGCGATGAGCGAGGCAACAAATACCCCGGCGGCGACGATGATGATGATGGATGACATGGGAGCGTTGATTGAAGAGGGGGGAGTCGAACTTTGGTTGATTAAGGGAGCTTCCGAGGCAGTTTCAGACACCGTGCCACAACCGATCGGCGGGCACGGCGTACTGGTTGCCGCCGATTAGGCGTCCATCATGACTCGTTCACGGAAAGCACTAGCGGGCAATCGCACGCCGGCAGCTTCGAGCTTGTCCATGAAGCTTGGGCGGACACCACTGCAGACAAATTGCCCGTAGGCTTTGCCTTCGGAGTTGATGCCCTTTTGGTTGAATCGATAAATGTCTTGCAGGATGATTGTGTCTTGTTCCATTCCAACGACTTCGGTGATCGCGGTGACGCGACGAGGTCCGCCTTGCAGACGGTTGGCTTGGATCAAAACATCCACCGCACCGCTGACTTGTTGACGAATGGCTTTGACCGGCAATTCAAAACCGGACATCATCACAAGTGTTTCCAAACGAGCGATGGCGTCACGAGGCGTGTTGGCGTGAATCGTTGTGAGCGATCCATCGTGACCCGTGTTCATGGCCTGCAGCATGTCCAGTGTTTCACCACCACGGCATTCGCCGATGATGATTCGTTCCGGACGCATCCGCAGTGCGTTCTTGACCAAGTCCGTTGCAGTGACGGCACCCTTGCCTTCAATATTGGGCGGTCGAGTTTCCAGGCGGACAACATGGTCTTGTTGCAACTGAAGCTCAGCCGCGTCTTCAATCGTCACGATACGGTCTTCGTGGCCGATGAACGAGGACAATGTGTTCAGCAGCGTTGTTTTACCAGAACCGGTACCACCGGCGATGATCATGTTGAGGCGTGCTTTGATGCAGCCTTCGAGCAACATCACCATTTCGGGCGTGAAGGCTCGGTAGTTCAGCAGGTCTTCCAGTCGCAACGGATTGCTACCGAAACGACGAATTGAAACCGCCGCACCGTCCAGTGCCAGCGGAGGAATGATCGCGTTGACCCGCGAACCGTCTTCCAAACGAGCGTCAACCATCGGGCAAGTTTCATCGACGCGACGGCCGACTTTACTCACGATTCGGTCAATGATCTGCAGAAGGTGTTTTCCGTCGCGGAATTCCACGTCGGATTTCTGCATTTGGCCGCCCTTTTCAACATAAATGTTCTTGGGGCCGTTGATCAGAATATCGCTGACTTTCGGGTCTTTCAGGATCAATTCCAATGGACCAAGGCCAAAGGTTTCATCCAAGACTTCGTCAACAATTCGCTCACGCTCTTGGCGGTTCAGCAGCGTGTCTTCGGCATCGCAGAGGTGTTCAACCACCATGCGAATTTCACGTTTGAGCGTGTCGCCTTGGAGGTCACCGACACGCGATAGATCCAGCTTGTCGACCAATTTACCGTGGATACGGCTTTTGATTTGCTCGAATTGTTCTTGGCGATTCGCTTCGGGACGTTGGGGAGGCGCTGCTTGTCGCATGGTTCTATAAATCCTTGACGGTGTGCCGGGCACCCTCACAGAGTGCCTGAAATGACTCACCAAACCCTACGACCTAAACGGTGCGCATGTCGTCAAAACGCAACATGATCCTGCAAATTTGAACGCTCTGCAGAGGCTTTGCGGGTTATGACGAGGCTGCGCGTTGGAAAAGATGAACCGTTGCAATTTGAAGCGGGTAGCTTTGCTAGGATGAATCCCGGAAGACGCTTTTCTTTGTCATTGCAACACGCACGAAAAGAACATCATGAACCGACGCTGGAGTGTGCCTGGAAGTGGATTGGTTGTCGTTTCCGCTTTTGCAATCTCGCTGGCTGGGTGGAGCCGAGTCGTCTCCGCCCAGGAAGATGCGGCAGTTGTCGAAACCACGACGGAAGAGCTCTCGCTATACGAAACGGCTGATGAGGCTACGCCTGAATACAGCAATTTTCGCGAAGCCTATTCCGCAGCATTCGTGTATCGCGAAGCAGGTGACTTCCGGGCAGCCAAGGCAGCACTGCAGTCTGCAATTGAATTGGCGACGCGGGATCGCGAGAAAGCCGATGCACATCGCACATTGATCTCAGTGCATTCGGAACTCGGCGATCAAGACAAAATGTTCGAGTCGCTCGAGTATGTGGTGGAGAATGCTCCCTACCCCGCATTTGCTTCTTTGTCGATTGGATCAGTCAATGCGATTGCGAGACGCAAAGGTTGGGTCAACGAGATGAAAGCCCGCTACGAAAAGCAGTTGGAGAAGGATCCGAAGAATCGCAGCGCTCTCGTGATCATGGAATCATACACCTACAACGTGGCTCGTGATCATGCGAAGCGAGGCGAGTACATCGATCGATTGTTGAAGCTAAACGAAGAGGAAGGCAAGCCACTCGATGTTGAACTGAAAATTAATCGTGCGTTCTGCGACCGATTGACTCGAGATTTCGAGACGGCGGCGAAACGGTACGAAGCGGTGTCGAAAGAGTCCAACGAAGCGAGAGCGTATTGTTTGATGGAAGCAGCCTATTGCTGGGAGAACGCGGGCAACAAGGCGAACGCTTTGAAGGCCGCATTGGCTGCCGATGCGATGGGACCAGGCAAACGAGCCAAACGCAGTCTGTACCAGTGGCACCGGACGCTCGCGGATTTGTTCTTGACCCATTTGAGGAAAGCCGAAGCGATCAAGCACTTCGAAGCTGCTCTGGAAGAAGCCAATATCAATGCGTACCGGGACCAATGCCGCGAAAAATTGCGAATCGCGAATGCACTGAAGGACTCGTGAGCCAACCTGACCGCTCGGGCTTTCTTAATTCGAGCGTTGGTGGGTGGTTTGGACGATTGGCGAGCTTGTGTTCGAATAGAGGTCGATTGTTCGAGCGTTTGCTAATTGAGTCGTGATGGCTGTTGTTGAAAATTCTGTGAGTGAAGTCTTGGACCGACGCGAATTGCGTGGGACGTTGGATCGTTTGCGTGACGAGTTGTTGGCGCAGCGAACGACGGACGGGCACTGGACCGGCGAATTGTCCGCCTCGGCGTTGTCGACCGCGACTGCGATCAGTGCGATGAGTGCCGCGGTCCGCTCGGGCAAGTTGGCCGACGCGGATAAAGGTGCTTTGTTAGAACAGATACAAAGCGGTCGCAGTTGGCTAGCGAATCAGCAGAACGACGATGGTGGCTTTGGTGACACGGATCGCAGTCACAGTAACATCGCAACCAGCTATCTGGTGCTGGCCGCTTGGACGTTGTCGGATCAAGTGACTGGCGAGGCGACCAATGCGGATGCGATTTCGCGATTGCGGAACTGGATTCAGCTTGCCGGTGAGTTGGATGGATTGCGGCGGAGGTATGGCAAGGACAAAACGTTTGTCGTTCCGATTCTGACCAACATGGCGATCGCGGGGTTGGTTCCTTGGAAGAAGGTTGCTGCGCTGCCCTTCGAGGCGGCCGTTGTCCCTCAGTCGATGTATCGATTCGTGGGGATGCCCGTTGTCAGCTACGCGGTGCCGGCTCTCGTCGCGATCGGGCAGGTGAAGTTTCTGGAAGGTGGCGGTTGTTTGCCGCCATGGTCGTTGGTTAGGCGAGCGGCGATCGAACCGTCAATGAAAGTGTTGCGTTCGATGCAGCCTTCCAGTGGTGGATACCTCGAGGCCACACCGCTGACCGCGTTTGTCGTGATGTCATTGTCGGCGAGCGGACGTGCGGATCACGAAGTCACGCAAAACGGACTGCGTTTCTTGCGGGATTCGATGTTGCCCGATGGCAGTTGGCCGATCGACACGAATCTCGCCAATTGGGCGACATCTTTGGCAACCACCGCGTTGGCGATGGACCCTGATGATGATCGGTCTTGGTCGACCAACGAACTGATCCAGTGGCAACGAAGTTGTCAGTATCAAGAACGTCATCCGTTCACTGGAGCTGACCCGGGGGGCTGGGGATGGACGGATCTAACCGGATCGGTGCCGGACGCGGATGACACTCCCGGTGCGATCATTTCGCTTCGAATGCAGGCGACGACCCGATCCGATCTGTTGTGCGATGACTACTCCAGGCAATGGCCAGCATCGGATCCGTCTGGTTCGATCTCTGGAAACGCCCTGGATGCATGGCAAGCGTGCGACCGGGGTGTCGATTGGTTGTTGGGGCTGCAGAATCGAGACGGTGGTTGGCCGACGTTTTGTCGAGGATGGGGCAAGTTGCCTTTTGACCGGAGCAGCAATGACTTGACGGCTCATGCTTTGAGAGCGATCGCGTGCTTGCCCAAACGTGATTCAGCGAAACGAGAGCGGGCGGTTCGGCGCGGGCTTCAGTTCCTGAGGGAAAATCAGCAGGCCGATGGTTCGTGGTTGCCGCTTTGGTTTGGGAATCAGGATCGACCAGAGGAAGACAATCCGATTTATGGTACGTCGCGAGTGTTGGTCGACGTCAGTCCAGCTCTGGGGCACGACGCTATTTCGCGAGGGCTGCAGTATTTGATCGACAGCCAAAACAGTGACGGGGGGTGGGGCGGCGGCGAATCTGTTCGCGAAACTTTTGGATTGCCCGAGGGTTTCATCAGTTCCATGGAAGAAACTGCGCTTGCGGTGGAGGCCCTGGTCAGTTGGTGGGCCCGGATTTGCGGCGATGAGGGCGGACAGGCCGCTGAAAAGAACATTCCTGACGGAAGCCAGTGGGATACGTCGATGCGTTCCGCACTGCGAGCGGCTATACTTTCGGGCACCCGCTGGCTGATCGACGCCGTGCAACGCGAGCGTCACCAGGTGGCTTGGCCGATCGGGTTTTATTTTGCCAAACTTTGGTATTACGAACGGCTTTACCCGTTGGTCTACACGACCGCGGCGTTGGGCCGGGTTATGCAACGCGACGAACTACTTAGGTGATTGGCTTGTCGACCGGATCCCCCTCCCTTCCCGCTTCTATCCCGCCGAATGAGAACGCATCGAGCGATGTGTCTGTTCCGGGAACCTCCTCGGGGCGTCGTCGAAAGACGAGCCATTTGAAGGAGGTGCCAGAAACATTGGCGATGCGGGAAAGCTTGCGAGATCGATGCGCGCAAGTGGCTGCCAAACTCGATCGCTCTCATCCGATGACCAAGGATGAGATGGAACAGATTTCCCGCCGGATGCTCGAAGAGGCTGATTTGCCCGAGAGCTACCTCGGTTGGGTGATGGTAATGATCAGCAGCGAGTTTTGGGCGGACGCACTCGCTTCGGTTCCGCCAGAACGACGACTGTTTTTGCTGCCTCACTGTTTGAAGCACGCCGAAGGTTGTCCCGCTGAATACGACCAATTCGGAATGAATTGCAAAGAATGCGGTGCTTGCAGCATCGCGGACTTCCGTTCGATCGCCGAAGACATGGGATACCGAGTCTTGGTGGCCGAGGGTTCTCCGGTCGTCATGAAGATCATCGTTGGCGGATATGTCGACGCGGTCGTTGGTGTCGCTTGTTTGAACGTTCTGGAAAAGGCGATCGACAAAGTTTTGCTGGCGGGGATTCCCTGCATGGCGGTGCCGTTGTTGTCCAGCGATTGTCGCAACACCAAGGTCGACGAGCCTTGGGTGGAGCAGATGATCCGCACGCCGTACAAGCCAGCTGCTGCGAAGACGAAGAGTTACGTTCACTTGATGCGAGCGGCCGGTTTGCTGTTCGAGGACACACTGTTCGAACGATTGGCACCACGGCAGCGTGAAAGCCATCTCAGCGGCGAAGGTGGGAACGCCTATTCGCCCGGGACTCGGATGCTGGATTCGACCCCGTCGGAAAACGGAGCACGTCCCGCCGTGACTCCTGAGCAATTGGAAGGCGTCGATCCGATCGCGGCGACCGAGGCAATCGCTCTCGACTTCTTGGCCCGCGGTGGCAAGCATTCGCGTCCTTTCATCACTTTGGCAGCCTATGACGCCATGATGGGCGGTGATGGCACCGGAGCCGATGGGGAAGATGTGCTCAATCGCGTGCCGGATGCGGTTCGGCGTGCTGCACTTAGCATCGAAACATTCCACAAGGCCAGCCTCGTTCACGACGACATCGAAGACGGCGATGCGTTTCGGTACGGGCAACCCGCGGTGCACCAGCGATTTGGAACCGCGACGGCGATCAACGTTGGTGACTACTTGATCGGACTTGGCTATCGCTTGCTCAGCCGAAACATGATGGGCGACGAAGTCGACGCTGAAACACGAGTTGATTTGCTGGATTCCCTTGCCGCAGCACACGTTCGATTGTCCGAGGGACAGGGTGCGGAGCTGCTTTGGCGAGACGCGAAGGATCGGCGTTTGACGCCGCTCGACGCTCTGAAAATTTACGCGTTGAAGACGTCCCCCGCATTTGAGGCTGCTCTTTACAGCGGCGTGCGAATGGCGGGTGACGCATCGGCGTTGGTGGATCCGATTCGAAAATTCAGTCGCAACCTGGGCGTGGCGTTCCAGATCATCAACGATTTGAACGACTGGGCCGGTGACGACTCCAACAAGCTGACTGCGGGTGCCGATGTGATCGGTGGACGCCCGACGCTGCTTTGGGCGTTGGCTCTGCAGCATTTGGAAGACGAAGACAAAGACACGTTGCTCGCTTTGGTGGAGCCCGATTGTGAATTGTCTGATCGCGAACGTTTGACCACGGTGCGCCGGTTGTACGAAAAGGCGAACGTGTTCGAGATGAGTATGCAGTTGATCGACAAGCACCAAGCCCGAGCGGAGCAAGTCGCGGACGAAATCGAAAACGAAAGTCTGCGGCGTCTGCTGTATTTCCTGGTCGACACCGTGCTGGAACGACCTGAATCAGTTGGCTCAGGCGGGGACGCCGAACAGCCGAGTTCGCCGGCGGTCGTCAAGATTGGCGTGGTCGCTCGATAGATCCGAGTTGCGGATTGGCACACCATTCGTGCATTTTGTGGAACCAACCGAACATCGCCCAACGCGGTATCCCGTTTGAAAGTTGCTCATGCCTCCTGGTTCACCTTCTTCCAATGTCGAAACGTTGAGCGAATCAGGCGAGCAAGTCGATTTGAAGTCGCTGTTGAGAGAGTTCTACGGCGACTTTAGTGAGTTGGCCGATTTTGAGTTGGTCACCGATATCCCCGAACCATTCGACACGTTGCTCAACCACCAGTCTCACATGACGGTGACGGTCGAGCATTACCACGGTGAACCGGTGGATGTGGTGGTGCATCGCCGCCGCAATCGTTTTCGCGATGGTCGGGTGGCTCAGGCGGTGGACGTCGCAAAGCCAGAGGAATTGGATGCAACGGAAGCGTACACGCGAGAGATCACGTTGGTCACGCAGGACACTCAGCGAGTGGTCCAGCACGGTATCGTTCGCTTGGATCCTTCGGCGCTTTCGCGATCCGTTTGGCATCAAATCGCCAGCGGAGAGATTCCATTAGGGCGTGTTTTGATTGAGAACAATGTTCTCCGGCAGGTCCAACTCTGTCGTCTGTGGAAGGTGACTGCCGGACAACGGTTGGCAGAATTTCTGAATCTAAATGTCGGGGAGGTCGTCTACGGGCGAACCGCTTTGATCCGCTGTGATCATCGTCCCGCGATCGAATTGCTCGAAATCGTGCGTGGAAACGGCCCAATTGGCTGATCGGGAATTCCATCGCGAGGGAGCAAGTCCATTGACAACTTCCCCCCTGTGGGCGGTGGGTTAATTGACACAAGGAGTGTTTTTGTTACGATGCGAATGTTTTGAGAGTACGAATCGTTCTCGCCAACGTTCCTGTTGCGAGGTGATTCAGACTCAACGAAACAAGAGCGTTGACGAAGACCTCCACTACTGTCCACGAATGTTGGATCCCACCTTTCACCAGTCTTGATCGCCCTGGTCGAGCTTGGTCCCACCCCTTTTTGGTTTTGCTCGTAACTCGCCGCGAAGGCAAATGTTGTGAAGAGCCAATTTCCCGCTTCATTTGAGGAGCATCAGAGACATGCGTTGTCACGGAAACCCACTGACGCAGCCCGGCATGTTTGGTCGCCGAGGATTCTTGGTTGCGGGAGCAGCCAGCGGTCTTGGATTGAGTTTGCCTCAATTGCTGATGCGAGAGGCATCCGCTGAAATCAAACAGTACGACTTTGTCAAACCGAAGGCGAAGAGTGTCATCCACATCTACTTGCCCGGTGGGATGGCACAACAAGAATCATGGGATCCCAAGCCTTACAGCCCGATGGAATATCGTGGCGATCTGGGAACGATCAAAACCAACACGGGCGAAGTCATCGGCAGTGCGATGCCCCAGTTGGCCAAGCGAGCCGACAAGTACTGCGTCATTCGTTCGATGTCTCACGGTGAAGCGGCACACGAGCGTGGCACTCACAACATGTTCACTGGGTACAAACCCAGCCCCGCGTTGAGTTATCCCAGCTTCGGTGCTGTGGTGAGTCATGAATACGGCCCGCGAAATAATTTGCCAGCCTACATCTGTGTTCCCAACGTTCCCAACGAGTTTGCCGGAACGGGGTATCTGCCCAGTTCGTACGGCGGATTCGCTTTGGGCGCCGATCCCGCACGAGACGATTTCCAGGTTCGCGATTTGAACTTGGCCGGCGGCGTCGATGAAGCTCGCTTCATGCGTCGCAAACGTGCGTTGGAAATGGTGAACCAGCGATTCGTCACCGGCACGTCAGCAGACAATGTTGGTGCGATGAACACGTTCTACGAGCGTGCTTATGATTTGTTGGACACACCGGAAGCCAAAGCCGCTTTTGACCTGTCCAAGGAAGACGACAAGACTCGGGATCGCTACGGACGCAACCAAGCTGGTTCGCGAATGTTGATGTGCCGTCGTTTGATCGAAGCCGGTTCGCGGTTGGTCACGATGACCTACGGTTCGTGGGACATGCACACGTCGATTACATCTGGAATTCGAGGCCAGATGCCTTCCTTCGACCAAGGTTTGGCTGTGCTTTTGGATGACCTCAGCGAACGTGGTTTGCTGGACGAGACTTTGGTCATGGTCACCAGCGAATTCGGTCGGACACCCAAGATCAACGCTGACGCGGGCCGAGATCACTGGCCAAAGGTCTTCAGCGTGATGCTGGCCGGCGGTGGCGTTCAAGGCGGCATGATTCACGGTGCGTCGGATTCGACCGCATCGGAACCCGAGCTCGATCCCGTTTCCCCTGCTGACTTGGCAACGACCATGTATCGCTTGCTGGGCATCGTGGCTGACAAAGAGCTGATGGCACCTGGCGATCGGCCCATCGAAATTGTTGATGGCGGAAACGTCATTGAGAAAATCTTGACCTAGTCGCTGACTTCACGTCATCGACGGTCCAATCCCACCTATCCCGCCCCGCCTCTATCCCACCAAAGGTTTGTTGTGATGTCACACGACAATCTCCCTGCTTGCGCAGACCGATTTTCACATCGGTCATCGCGTTGGGCAAAGAAGCCCCGGGCTTCTGTAGTCTCCGCTGCCCACGTAGCCGCCGCTAAACGTTGCTTGCTCAGCGTCGCGGCGGTCGTGAGTGCGATTTTAGTGGTTGGAACCGCTTCTGCGGCGTTCCCTAAGATCACTTACATGCGTCCGCTAGGCGTTGTTCGCGGCGAAGAGTCGACAATCACGCTGCATGGCAGTTCGCTGGGTGATGCCACGCAAGTTTTGACGGACTTGCCTGGGATAGAGATTTTGGAGGTCACGCCGGTTGATGAAAAATCGGTGACGGTGAAGTTGAAGGCAGACGAAAAACTGGCTCCCGGGTTGTATCCCATTCGATTGGTGACGAAATCGGGGATCACCGACTTGCGTTTGCTCGGTGTGGGAGCGATGCCGATCGTCAACGAAGTTGAACCCAACAACTCGTTCGAAGAACCACAGACGATCGAAATGGATCGCACGATCGAGGGCAACGTTGATCGAGAAGACGTCGATTGCTTCAAGGTTCACCTGGAAGCCGGTCAAAAGCTGACGGTCGAAATCGAAGGCATTCGATTGGTTCAAGAACTTCGTAATCGAAATATCTTCGATCCCGCCATTGCGATCTTGAACTCTGATCGTTTCGAAGTGGCTGTCAGTGACGACTCGCCGCTGTTGCAACAAGACAGCTTGTGTTCGTTCACGCCCGAAGAAGCTGGTGAATACACGATTGTGGTACGAGAAAGCTCGTTTCTGGGTGCGTCCAATGTGTGTGGCTATCGTTTGCACGTTGGCTCGTACCCTCGTCCGGTCACCGTGATTCCATCGGGCGGCGTCAATGGCGAAGTGCTTCAAGCCAAGTTGATCGATGTCGATGGCACGGTAACAGATAGCAGTGTGCAGCTGCCGAGCGAGCCTGTGGCACAGTGGCCGGTGACTCATCAAGACGACCGAGGCATTTCGCCGTCGCCCAACTGGATTCGCGTCAGCGATGCACCGATTGTGACGGAAGTCGAACCCAATGAAGGGCAATCCCAAGCCTCGCCTGGTCAGTTCCCCGCTTTGCTGTGCGGTGTGATCGAGGAAGGTGATGGCTACGATTGGTATTCGTTCGAATGCAAAAAGGGCGATCGTGTTCGAGTTCAATTACACGCTCGCAAAACCCTTCGGTCGCCGCTCGATGGTGTGATCCACGTCTTCGGTCCGGATGGCAAAACGCTGAAAGGCAGCGACGACATCGGACCCAACCCTGACGGTTTGGTTGACTTCGATGCTGCCGCCGATGGTGTGCACTTCGTTCGTGTTTACGATCACCTGCGGCGCGGAAGTCCCAACCACAATTACGTGATCGAACTCAGCCGTCGTGAACCTTCGTTGGAACTGACATTGAAGGAACTTCGTCGCGATGAGGCGATGGTTGTTCCGGTTCCCGTTGGTGGTCACGGTGCGATGGTGCTGACGGCTCGACGCAATCAATTCAATGATCAGTTCGATGCGTTTGTCGAAGGGTTGCCAGAAGGCGTGACCGCTCAAACGTTCCCGATGCCGGCCGGACGCGTCGAAATTCCAATCGTCCTGCACGCGACCAAAGAAGCCAAACTTGGCGGTGCTTTCTTTGAAGTAGGCGCCGCCGGGAAAATTGGCGACCGAGAAATTCAGGGTGAATTCAACCAGCACCACAAAGTCGTCCTGGGGCAGAACCGTCGAGAAATGTTCGGCTATGAAACAGAAAAAGCCGCATTGGCGGTTTGCGAAGCGATGCCGTTCAGCGTGGAAGTGGTTCAACCGAAAACCCCTATCCTTCGCCGCGGAAGCAAGGACCTGGTCGTTCGAATCAAACGCGACGAGGGATTCGATGGCACTGTTTCGTTTCGAACGCTCTACAACCCTCCGGGAATCGGAGTGAACAACAGCAAGCGAATCGACAAAGGCAAGGACCAAGTCGTAATCCCGATCACCGCGAATGGCAGTGCTGCGATTGGAACCTGGCCGATGATCCTGCAAGTCAGTTACGGCACCAGTCGAGGAACGGCAACCATGTCGACTTCGCCAATTATGCTGGATGTCGAAGAGCCAGTCTTTGATTTTGCTTTCCCGAAGGCAGCTGCTGAACAAGGTGCCGAAACAATTCTCGCGGTCGGTATGACCAAACGTCGAGACATCGAAGGCGATATCGAAGTCCGCTTGGTTGGGATCCCCAACGGAGTGAGTTGCGAAGAGCCTCAAAAGAAAGTGGAACTTGGTTCCGAAGCCGTTCAGTTCGAACTGAAAGTTGCTGCGGACGCAAAACCAGGGACTCACAAAACAATGGTCGTCCAAACCATGATCACTCGTGATGGCGAGACAATGATCCAAACGGATGGCACCGGGGAGATTCGGATCGACAAACCATTGCCGGTCAAAAAGGATCCGCCCGCAGAAAAGAAAGCCGAAGCGAAACCCAAACCGAAGCCCGCCGCCAAGCCGCTCAGTCGCTTGGAACAACTACGTCAGCAAAAGGAGTCGAAATGAACCGGTCCTTCAATCGATTGACTGTTCACGCACTGGGGCTGACCGCGATAGCATTCGCAATGGTCTCGGCCGGTTCAGTCTCGGCTGCTTCACCCGAAGCGATCAAGTCAAAGCCAGGCGAAATGCCAAAGATTGATCTCGCGGTCTATCCGCCTGAGATCTCGTTGACCACTGCCGCCGACTTCCAGTCCTTTGTCGCCGTGATGCGGCGTGAAGACGGCGTGACAGAAGATGTCACCGACAAGATTCGTTGGTCCTTGGGCGATGACAAACTGGCGAAACTGGACGGGCATATCCTGCGACCGCTTGCCGATGGCGAAACAACCTTGAACGGGCGGTTCAGCGGTACAAACGTCGAAGTCAAGGTTCGAGTCGCTCAGGCAGCGACTCATCCACCGGTCAGTTTTATCAAGGACGTGATGCCGACACTCACTCGTTCTGGTTGCAACACCGGTTCGTGCCACGGTGCCGCTCGCGGAAAAGACGGATTCAATCTCAGCCTCTTCGGATTTGATCCAAACGGTGACTACCAACGCATCACACGTGAAATCGGAGTGCGGCGTATCAACCTGGCTGTTCCATCGGAGAGCCTGTTGCTGAAAAAGTCGGTTGGATCCGTTCCGCACACCGGCGGCAAGTTGTTTGATGTCGATTCGGATTATTACGCCACGCTGCACAGTTGGTTGAAGGCCGGAGCTCCCATGGATCAAGCCGATGCACAACCACCCGCAGTAACCTCGGTTTCGATTTATCCTCAGCAAGCTGTTCTGGAAGGCACTGGAACAACGCAGCGTTTCGTGACCGTTGCAACTTATGCCGATGGGACCACTCGTGATTTGAGTCGATTGGCGACGTTCTCGACAAACGATTCATCCGTCGCGGCGATGGACCAAAACGGATTGGCTACCGCTGGTGCACGTGGCGAAGCGTTTGTGATGGCTCGGTTTGATACTCACACGGTCGGCTCGCAAATTCTGACGCTACCCACTGACCTGCAATACTCCGCACCGGAACCGCAACCTAGCAGTTATGTGGATGAATTGGTCGACAAGAAACTGCAACAGCTTCGTCTGGTACCAAGTGGTCAGTGCACCGACGCGGAATTCATCCGCAGAGCAACGATTGATATCACTGGTCTGTTGCCGACCGAAGAAGAGTTGAATCTCTTCGTCAATGATGTGGCTCCTGACAAACGCGAAGCATTGATCGATCGTCTTCTGGAACGAAAAGAGTTCAGCGAAATCTGGGCGATGAAGTTTGCTCAGCTGTTGATGATCAAAAGTACGAACCAGGTCAGCAAGAAGTCAGCCATGCTGTATGCGAGTTGGTTGACCGATCAGTTCGCTCGCAATGTGCCCGTTAATGAGATGGTGCACGATCTTTTGACCAGCACGGGCGGGACGTTTGGCCAACCAGCGACAAACTTTTACGAGATCGAACGTGACACACTGAAGACGGCGGAAAACGTTGCTCAGGTCTTTATGGGCATTCGCACTCAGTGTGCCCAATGTCACAACCATCCGTTCGATCGTTGGACCATGGACGATTACTACGGGTTCACTGCTTTCTTCAGCCAAGTTGGCCGAAAGCAAGCAGAGGACTACCGTGAAAAGATCGTTTACAACCGGTTCAGTGGTGAAACCAAGCATCCGGTGACGAACCAAAACGTTCCTCCCAAATTCTTGGGTGGTGAAGCACCAGAAACGAAGGGCAAAGATCGCCGGGAAGTGTTGGCCGATTGGTTGGTCGATGGAGAGAACCCGTTCTTCTCGACTAGCATTGCCAACCGGGTGTGGGCTCACTTCATGGGATCCGGTCTGGTCGATCCCGTCGACGATATTCGTGTCAGCAATCCGCCGAGCAACCCAGAGTTGTTTGACGAGCTGGGCGACAAATTGGTCGAGTACAACTACGACTTCCGCAAACTTGTTCGTGACATCTGCACCAGCCGTGCCTACGGACGCAGCACAGCGACCAACGAATCCAACGCCCACGATTCGCGAAATTATGCTCATGCAACAATTCGCCGGGTCCCAGCGGAAAGCTTGTTGGATTGCATTTGCCAGGTCACCGAAAGTCCTGAGAAATTCAGTGGATTGCCGTTGGGCAGTCGCGCGGTGCAAATCGCTGATGGCGCAACGTCAAACTACTTCTTGACGACGTTTGGTCGTTCACCGCGAGCAACTGTGTGTGATTGCGAAGCAACAACGGATCCGTCGTTGTCACAAGCTTTGCACTTGCTAAACGGAAGTTCCGTGCACAGCAAAATCGTGCGTGGTGGATTGATCAAAAAGTGGTTGAACGATGAGAAGCTCGATCCCGAAGCGGTTCTCGTTCGCATTTATCGACGAGCGCTCAGTCGTGAGCCATCGACCGAGGAACGCGAATCGGTGAAGACATTGCTCGCCGAAGAAGGTGCCGAACCTCAAGCGGTCATGGAAGATGTTTTCTGGGCGGTCCTCAACGGCCGCGAATTCGTTTTCAACCACTGATCCCGTTTCATTCACTGATAGACAAACTCATGATGCTGCCTCTTTCAAAGATGCCGGCGCGTTCAACGCGACTTCGAAACGTTGCGTTGACGCTTGCAAGCGTTTTGATGGTGCAATCGCCTGCGGACGTTTTCGCTGCGGATGCCAAGTCAACCGATGAACCGGCGAAGGTGACCTTTGAGGATGATGTCAAACCCATCCTTCGCCAGCACTGCTTGAACTGCCACAGCCAAAGTGACAAGCGTGGCGGTTTGGCATTGGATTCATACGGCGCGATGATGGAAGGCGGCGGTAGCGGCGAGATTGTCTACGACGATGGCGACGCTGAAACCAGTCGGCTTTGGCAATTGGTCAATCATGACGACACACCGGTCATGCCACCCAACCAGCCCAAGCTTCCCGACGATCAACTTCAAGTGATTCGATCGTGGATCGAAGGCGGCATCCTGGAAAATTCGGGCTCCAAAGCAAAAGCGAAAAAGAAGAACGCACTGGCGTTTGTCGCTTCAACAAGCGGACGACCGGAAGGTCCACCGCCGATGCCCGAAGCGTTACCTCAACGAGTGCCCGTGGTAACGGAGCGTGCCGCGGCGACCACCGCAATCGGTGCCAGTCCTTGGGCACCTTTGGTTGCTCTGGCCGGTCAAAAGCAAATCTCGCTGTATCACACCGAAACCGCTGAGTTGCTCGGAGTGCTTCCTTTCGAAGAAGGCATTCCGCAGTCGCTTCGTTTCAGTCGTGACGGTCAGTACTTGATCGCCGGTGGTGGTGAACACAGCGTTAAAGGCATTGCAGCCGTCTACAGCATCAAGACCGGTGAACGAGTTGCCCAGGTCGGCGACGAGTTGGATACCGTCTTCGATGCGGACGTCAACGACAACATGTCTCGAATCGCTCTGGGTGGTCCTCAACGAATGTTGCGGATTTTCGATGCGACGGATGGCACGCAGTTGTTCGACATTAAGAAACACACGGATTGGATTTATTCAGTCGCCTACAGCCCCGACGGCGTCTTGGTTGCATCAGGTGATCGAAGCGGCGGGTTGTTTGTTTGGGAAGCCGACACCGGTCGGTTGTACCTTGATCTCGCTGGTCACAAGGGTGCGATTCGGTCGATCGCTTGGCGAGACGATTCGAATGTCTTGGCCAGTGCGAGCGAAGATGGCACGGTGAAGCTTTGGGATGTGAATTCCGGCAAGGCAATCCGATCAATCAATGCGGGAAGCGGTGGCGTTACGGCGGTCCAGTTCGACCACAAAGGGCAATTGGTCACTGCTGGCAAAGACCGGAAGGTGCGTCTTTGGGACGCAAACGGAAAGCAACTCACCGAAACTCCGGCTGCATCGGAGGCTGTTTTGGAAGTCGCAATCACGCATGACAGTTCGCAGATGATCTATGGCGACTGGACCGGTTCGGTGCGAATGTCTGCCGTCGCGGATCCGAAGAAGATTCAAGAACTGGCGGCCAATCCTCCTCCTGCAAAAGAACGTATCGGCGCGGTGGAGCAAACTTTGGCATCGATCAAAGTCAAGCTCACTCCATTGCAAGAGAAACGCGACGCGACGTTGGCAGGTTTGAAGGCCGCGGAAAAAGCGGTTTCCGATATGGACGCCAAGATCAAGCAGCACAACGAAGCGATTGCGAAGAGTCAGGCTGAAATCGCAGCGAAGAAGTCACTGCGAGAAAAAACGGTCGCCGCTCTGCCCACGCTCGTATCGAAGTCGCGTGATGCACACGATACGGTTATCGCATCTCGCATTGGATTGGGCGACTCGCCTGATGACGCAGCATTGGTCCAAGCTGCTGACTTGGAAGCTTCGCTGGCGGAGCAATTGTCCAACATCGCACAGCAACGCCGACTGATTGTGCAAACGAAAAAAGACGAAGCGGCTTTGGCCGGGGCATTAAAAGCTCAGCAGGAGACGCTCGTCGCAATGCAGGCACAACGAACCGAGATGGAAAAAACGGTTCAAACGGCTCGCGTCGCTGCTGACCAAGCGGAACAGTCGTACGCTGCGGTCGCCGGCGAACTTAGTGAAGCGGAGAAGAAGAGACAGTTGTTGGCCGAAGCAATTCAGTGATCGTTTCGACTGTTCGCTTGCCATCGGTGGATTCCACAAACACGTGGGCACTGAATTGGCTGCGATCTGCGACGGAAGAAGAACTGGGACGTGAACTTCCCACGATGGTCGTTGCTGATCAGCAGACCGCCGGGCGTGGGCGTCATGGCAAGTCTTGGTTTGCTGCGGAAGATGGTTTGGCATGCACGCTGATTGCGAAGGCGTCGCCCGAGCTGTTGTCGATCGCGGTCGGCGTGGCTTTAGCGGAAACCATCGAAATGGTGGCTGGTCCCACGACCGTCCATTTGAAATGGCCCAACGACGTTTGGATGAATGGCAGCAAGGTTGCCGGCATTCTGATTGAACGTCACGGCGATGCATCATCAGATGGCGAGCCCGTTTTCGCGATTGGCATTGGTTGCAATCTGGGGAAGCATCCCGAGATGGATCAGATTGCTGGCGGCGTTCCCCCGACTTCGATTTTGAATGCCACCGGTCGTTTGGTTTCCAAAGACCAATTGCTTGATACGCTTGGCCCTCATTTGTTGGAAGTCATTGGCGAAGTCGATGAGCAACCGAAGGACGTGGTGCAACGGTTTGAGAATCGGAATGTTTTGCGAGGGCAAACCGTCCGTTGCATGATTGGAGGGCAGGCCATCGAGGGAATCTGCGAAGGTTTACATGGGGACGGGAGCCTGATTCTACGAACCGCCAGCGGGTTGCAATTCTGCAGCAGCGGCGAAGTTCAGCAGGTTCGCACTCGCCCATTGGGGTGAAAGTGCCGACGTCGGGTGTGGATTTGGACCGGGAAAATTTTTCAGTAGATTTCCGTCCACTACCCAATTTCTGACCTACGTTTCAGTAGAGGTGATCGCGATTCTCGGATCATTTCTCGGGTTCTGTCCGAGAGGACGTCCGTCCCACTATTCCTCATTCAGACCAAGCATCTCGAAAATGAAACGTACAAAAAAATCAGGTTTTTCGCTGTTGGAAGTGATCGCTGCTGTCGTGATCCTCGCTGTTGTGGCTGCTGCGACGGTCGCTACCGTCGCTCCAATGCGTGCAAAGAGCGAAGATAAGTTGGCTGAACAAGACATCGCTTCGCTGAACGCGATGGCACAGACCTACTACCTCGAAAAAGGTGCTTATCCTCGTAACATCGCTTACTTGGTTCGCGAAAACTACATCAAAGCGGACGATACCGCATCGCGGACTCGCTACAACAAGTTGCGTCAATATCCTTACGACGCAGCAACTGGAACGTTCAGCAAACCAGTGACCAACTAGTCACCGGTTTTCTACCGGACGACTTGCAGACATACGTCGACGAACCGTTCCAATCCATTTGGTGAGGAACGGTTCCTCGTATGTGCCTGCGGGGTTCGTCTGCCAATCGACGTCTCCGACGTTCTTGTTCTCATGAGTTCGTGATATGAGCCCGCTCGCACCATGCCTCCGCAATTCGGCAACGAAGCCTGACGCTCGTCGTCGCGCTGGCGTGACATTGGTCGAAGCGTTGTTGGTCATCATGATCTTAACCGCTTCAATGGTCGCTGCGCCGAGCGTTGGGCATCTGTTTTCAAGTCGCACGTCCATCCGCCAAGATTCGGATTTGATCGTCCGGTCATTGCGACTCGCACGCGAAACTGCTGTGTCACGAAGCTGCGCTGTGACGGTCCGTTGGAAGAGTGTCAAAGATGACGACGGCGAGTACCGCATGGTCATCGACATGCTTGCGGCACCTGGAATCTACAGCGACGGCACCGATGCATTCGGTGCTCAAGCAAATCCTGGTTCGTCGACCTGGATGGTGGATCCCGTTGCTTTGCATCCGGATGTCAACTTGAAGGCGAATGCATCTAGCATTCAGTTCACACCGACCGGGACTGCTTCGCGAGACCTGCAAATGAAGGTTTCTCGCGACAGTGAGAGCGTCGAGGTTTTTGTTCAGGCATCGTCTGGGAATATCTACAAGGATGCCACATGATGAATTCCGCCCAAAGAATTTGCGGCGCTTGCAAAGCCAGTCGTCGTTCAATCCGGCACGGGGCGACGTTGATTGATGTCGCCGTAGGAGCCGCTCTGTTGTCTTTGGTTTTGATTCCAGCGTTGGGATTGATGGGCCAAACAAGCCAATTGCTGCAGAGGCTTGATGTGCAAGACCAATTGCTCTTTGAAACTGAACGAATCATCGAGCAAGCTAAAATTGACCTCTGTGATCCGGTTCAATTTGCGACCCGCCGTGGAACTTTCGATGCGGTCGTGGTTGGCAATGAAACGACATCCATGCGTTCACGTCTGACGATCGAAGATTCGTTGACCCCCAGTTTGCTGACCATGGACGCGTTGGTATGGGAAGACCGCAACAACAATGGTCAGCCGGACGAAGGTGAGTTGAGTCAACAGTTGCGTACGCAGTGGAGCCAGCTATGAACCGATCACGTACTTTAGCGTCGAAACGCAATGGTGTGAGCCTGATTGAAGCAATCGCCTGTGTCGCGATTGTGGGAACGTTGGCAACCAGCATGGTCGGAATGATGCGAGGTTCGGCTCGCGTGACAGCAATTTCACAGGGCAACGAGGGTGCCGCGGCGGAAGGTCGACAGGCATTGAGATTTCTCTCCGAACAGATCCGGCAGATGACCAGCAGCGGACTTTCAATCGTTTCGATTGGGAATCGCGATATTCAAGTCGACGATGGATTGAATCTGCGTCGGATCCGTTTCGAAATCCGTCGTGCATCCGATGGCGTCGACCGGTCTTTGGTGATGGTGGATCCTTTGCTGGGCGAGACGATTTGCTTGGTCAATTCCGTCCGAGATTTCGACATGAATGAAATCATCGTCGCGGGACGTCGAGTGGGGATCGAAATGACTCTGCAATTGCAAACGACGAGCGACCGTGCCGGTGAGCTTCGTCCTGATCAAGATTCCGCTGAGATGACCACCGTCGTCTGTCTATCGCCTCAACTGTGAACGCCGCTATGAACGCCGCAACCATCGCCGATCGATCCCATCGCAACAGCTTGCCAGCTGGTCGATGCATGGCGTGTACACGACCGATCCACACGGGACATCAAGGCAGATCGCGACGCGTCGGTTCCGCGGTGGTTTTGAGCTTCTTAGCCATGGCCGTGATGTCGTTGGCCGCGATCAGCATTGTTCGATCGCATCGCCGAGCAAACATTCGAGCATCAAACGTTCGTCAACAGGTGGAAGGACGTTTGGTCGCCGAAGGACTGATTCATCGCAACGTGGCACTCGCTCGAACGAACGGTGTTCTGCCGATCGCGAGCTTAGATGCCGAGCTCAGTGATTCGTCATTCCCGAACGCTTGGATGACGACGCCCGTGATCGACACGGTCAATCAAACGGTCTCGCTGCAAGTCTACATGTACCCGGGAGCAACCCAGCCGGCGGCGAGTGTCACGACGGCGATTCCGGCCACACCGCCTGCTCCCACACCACCCGCTCCGTTGCCAACCGCACCGGTCATCGGGCCTGCTGTTTCTGTTCCGGCGGTTGTCGCACCGCCGGCAATTTGAGCTGCCAGCTCAGACGTGCTAGCCGACTACGAGAGGAGAACGCCGTCCGGGTTGGCCTGCCAAACCTGACGTGTTCGAACATCCATCGCGGTCAAGCAACCACCGCCGTAGCAGTGGGTGTCGAGACAGACCAAATGCCCGACATCGAGAATTTGACCTTCGTGGTTCGCAGTGTGTCCAACGAACGCGGTTTTGCCACTGTGGTGTGGTTCGGGAACACCTTGTCGCAATGAGTGCCAGCGAAGCATCTCAACGGTTTGTTCCTCAAGAGGAACCGCCGGATCGTAGGCGGCGTGCGTGAAGAAGTAATCTTCGTAGACAAAGTAGTCGCCGAGAGATTCAAAGAAGACGCGATGCGATTCCGGAAGAAAATCCAAGCCACCGTCGAAGCCGTAGCTGTCGAGTGTTTCGACTCCGCCATATCGCAACCAACTGTGATGAGACTCGCTGCCACGTAGCACGTTCAGCATCATCTCTTCGTGATTGCCTTGCAGAGCCACCAATTGGGTTTTTTGGCCGCACTGCAGGAGGGTGTCCACTGCCCCTTTGGAATCCGGGCCACGGTCAACGACGTCACCGAGAGTCACCACGATATCGTTGGGTTGGGGATCAATTGCCGCCAGAATCGCTTGCAGAGCGACGTTACAGCCGTGGATGTCCCCAATCGCGATCAGGCGTCCAGTTGATTCGTTTGTTTGTTCCATCAAATCGGCCTGATCCTCAAGTCAACGAGGTTTTGAATCGAGCGGTTAAGACTGTGAATCGGACTTTCGATTACAATCAAAGGGTTCAAATCGTCGCAAAAAACGTTTGAGAGAGTGTCCCGGATCAATCTTGGATCGCAAATCTTCGCCCATGATCGCTGGTTTGCAATCCCCACGCCCCGGCTTTGTGAACGTAAATTAGCTGAAAATCGGATTTCATGAGCGACTCATCGTTTCTTTCATCGATCAAGAAAGCATTGACCTCGGGCTCGCCGTCTGAAGACAGCGTGACGCCGGAAGCCAATGCCGTTCATCCGTACGAAAACGGAGAGTCGAGCGAACTGTGGGAAGACGAATCGTTTTGGGATGCCGATGAAACGGTTGCGATGGTCGGCAGCATGATGGTGCATCTGATCGTCATTCTGTCGCTCGCACTGGTGCAGTTGCAGAACCCGGTCGACGACGAAGCCGTGGTGATGATCGCACCGCCACCTGAATACGAAGAGACCGTGGATCTGATTGAGGAGATCGTCGTTAGCGATCAACCTCAGGTCGAGATCGGTTCCGACGCTTTGGCTGAGTTCGACATGGCGGAAGCTTCCGCTGCGACGTTCGCTGAAATCGCCAACATGGTCAGCCCGGTGGACCTCGAGCCAACCGACCTGGGCGACATCATGGTTAACAAGATGTTCAGCCAACCGGTCGCACCTCAAGATCGATTGGTCGACCAGAAAGGTCGCGTTGGACAAGGAACCGCTGGCGCCTCAGGGGCGGTCGACCAGATCACGTTCGAGGTCATGCAAGCGGCAGAAGAACGTCCGACGTTGATCGTGTGGTTGTTTGACCAAAGCGGTTCGCTGACTCGGCAACGCCAGGACATTCGCGATCGGTTCGATCGTATTTACGAAGAACTGGGGATGCTTCGCGAACAGTTGGACTCAAAGACTGCTGGCGAGGATCCGAACAACCCTTCCGAAGCACGAGTGCTGACATCGATCATCGGGTTCGGCGAAAAAGTGCAACTGTTCACCGAAGAGCCCACGGCGGACTTGGATTTGATCAAGCAGACCGTTGCTGACATTCCCGTCGACAACTCCGGTACCGAAAGAGTCTTCACGGCGATTGAATCGGCCGCCAAGCAATACAACTCTTTGCGTCGCAGCAATGGACCTCGAGGTCCAAAACGCAATGTGATGTTCGTCGTCGTGACGGATGAACGCGGCGATGACGCTCACTTGTTGGAATCATCCATCGGATCTTGCCGCAAATGGGGCATTCCGGTTTACGTCGTTGGCGTTCCCGCTCCGTTCGGTCGCGAGCACACGCTGGTCAAGTATGTGGATCCGGACCCTGAATACGATCAAACGCCCCAGTGGGCTCAAGTCGACCAGGGGCCTGAAACGTTCTTGCCTGAACGTGTGCAACTGAGCTTCACTGGAAACTTTGAACAAGAACCCGTGATCGATAGCGGTTTCGGACCGTATGGGCTGACGCGTTTGTGTTACGAAACGGGAGGAATCTATTTCACGGTTCACCCGAACCGCAACGTTTCACGAGAGGTTCGGCGAGGCGAGATCGATGCATTCACCGCCGATTTGCGTGCGTTCTTTGATCCGACTGCGATGGCTCGCTATCGGCCGGATTATCTATCGCCTCAAGACTACGTCAAAGCAGTCAAGCGTAGCCCGCTTCGCCAAGCGTTGATCGCGGCCGCGCAAATTAAAAATGTGAATGGGATCCAACGCCCTCAAACTCGATTCGTGAAACGCAATGAAGCTGGGCTGGCCCAAGCGTTGACAACAGCTCAACAAGATGCCGCGAAATTGGAACCGGTTCTGATCCAGTTAGCGGCTACTTTGGAACAAGGTTTGAAAGATCGGGACGAAGAAGAGAGCCTTCGTTGGTTGGCCGGTTTCGATTTAGCCTACGGCCGTGTGCTGGCTCAGAAGGTTCGTACCGAGACGTACAACGCGATCCTAGCCAAAGCGAAACGCGGGATGCCCTTTGAAAACGAAAAGAACAACACTTGGGTGTTGAAGCCTGCCGACGAGATCACGGTGGGCAGCAAGTGGCAACGTGAAGCCGACACAGCTCGCGAGTTCCTTGAGCGTGTCGTTGCCGAGCACAAAGGCACTCCCTGGGCGATGTTGGCCGAGAAGGAACTGGAAGTTCCAATCGGTTGGGTTTGGACGGAGACCTTCACGGACTTGTCCCCGCCGCGAAACAATCGCGGTAACAACGGCAACAACAACCGTCCGCCTCGTGACGATCAGAAACGGATGATCAAACGAGCTCCCAAGCGTCCTGTGCCAAAGCTGTAAGCTGGCTTTGAGACTCACGCGCAAGCTTGCATCGATGCGTGGTGGTTGCTCGATTGCTGAAATGGCTTTTCTGAGATCTCGCTGACGGTTGGCGGATCTTGGTTCCTCTTCGTCATGCATTCACGCTGGCGAACACGCGCGTGTTGCCGGGCTGACGATCTTTGCTGAGATGACTCAGGGATCGTCGGTTGAATCCGTGAAACTGCCGACAAATCGATTGGTGGGCTCAATCCGAAACACCCTCCATTGGTGTGGCGGCCACAGCCGGAAACTTCGTAGGTTCCGCTCAAGCGTCAAGGTCGACGCTTCCGATACCACCGATACCGGCACACCTGAGCCGATTTTGGCTCCCTATGAGAAAGACAAAAAGGATTTTGTCCGATGCGTTTGTCCTCCAAACCACCGCGAATTGATTCTTCCACTGCGTCCTCGCAATGGTCGCGAGTGATGCCGGCAACGGTCTTGCTCGGTTTGACAACGATTTTCACCAGTGTCGCTCAAGCTGACATTCAGTGGCGAAAAGATCTCACCGCGGCCCAAGCGGAAGCACAGCAAACCGGAAAAGGCTTGCTTTTGCACTTCACCAGTGACAATTGCGTCTGGTGCGATCGCTTGGAAGCCGGTGCTTTCAAGAGTCCCGAAGTGGGATCCGCCGTTGAGCAAAAGTTCGTGCCCGTCAAAGTCCACGCTGGCAAATCGCCTGAGTTGGCCAAGATGTTTGGTGTCACGAAATTTCCAACCGATGTGATGATCACACCGACCGGAAAACCTTTGGGCACCTCGGTCAGTCCTCAAGATCCAAAGCGATACGTTGCGATGCTGGCAATCGCGGCAAAGAAGATGCCGTCGATGATGACCACACCTGCACCAGGTGCAACGCAAACAATGGTGGCATCCAACGGTCAATCGCCGACCGGTCCGCCAGCGACCACTGCTGCCGCGACCATGCCACCTCGCACCCAGCAAAACCCGCACGTTGCAGGCGGCAACTTGCCTTCGCCTGACAGTCAATTCGCGGGCGGAGCAACCGGTCGTTTGGCTGGAGCCCGCACTGATGGGATGACTCTGGGGATGCCAGCTCAATCCGCACCGAAACCTGAAGCAAAGACTCCGGCCTTTGGCACTGACCAACCGAAACTTGCGATGGAAGGTTTCTGTTCCGTCACTGTGATCAACGAAGATCAATGGGTCGAAGGCAATCCAAAGTTTGGAGTGGTTCACCTCGGTAAGCTGTATCTGTTCCAAAGCGAAGCCAAGATGAAGACGTTTCTGGCTGACCCGACTCCATACACACCTGTGCTGAATGAAATCGACGTGGTTCGTTTCTTCGAAGAGCGTGTGATCGTTCCAGGCAAACGTCAGTTCGGAATGAAGGACCCTGTTCATCAACGCATGTTCTTCTTCGCCGATGAAGCTGCGATGGATCACTTTTGGAATGAGTACGAACGCTACACCGACGCCGCGATCGAAGTCATGGACCACGCCGTCCGGGATGCAAATCCTGGGGTGAACTGATCCATCGATCGGCACAAACGCATTTTTGATATTCACACACGCCTCGTTGGTTTGAACAGCGAGGCGTGTTGCGTTTGTGGGAACGGTTTGCATTTTGTTCGGGATGTAGGGAAATTTCGGAGTGAACCGCTCAGGGAATCCGGGAAGGGGGCACCGATTGCGGTCTGGTTAAGGCGCGGTCGCGCACCATGGTGTAACCTTTCGGGCGGAACCACGTCGCGGGGGCGAGGCCGCATTGCGCGTAATTGTTGAGATGAACGCATGCCGTCGTGCACCTCGGATGTTTCCGGTTCCACTGCTACTTCAAACATCGCTACCAAGCAAACCACCTCATGGTTTGTCTTTGCCGGAGCGACGTTGCTGGGGGCCTTCTTGGTGTTCCAGGTTCAGCCCGTAATCAGCAAATGTGTGCTGCCTTGGTTTGGTGGAACGCCAGCGGTTTGGACAACTTGTTTGCTGTTCTTCCAAGTTCTCTTGTTCGCTGGGTATCTCTACGCTCACTGCATCAGGCGTTTCCTGCCACCTGCCTTGCAAGGCATCGTGCACTTGGTGTTGCTGTGTGCGGCAGCTTGGTCATTGCCAATCGCGCCTTCGGACGCATGGAAGCCCGTTGGAACCGAAGATCCAACCTGGGCACTGCTCTGGTTGCTGACCGCGCATGTCGCGTTGCCGTACTTCGTGCTTTCCAGCACCGGACCATTGGTGCAGGCATGGTTGAGCTACGAAAATCAATCCGAATCAGTCTATCGACTTTATGCACTTTCCAACGTCGGTTCGCTGGTCGCCTTGCTGAGCTATCCATTCGTCGTCGAACCATTGTTGTCGATTGAACAGCAGTCGGTTTTTTGGTCGTTGGCGTTTTATGCTTTTGTCGTCGTGGATGGCTGGCTCGCGATCTGTTTGCTGCGTCGGCGAAAAGGAAACTCGACAACCAACAACGAAGAATCAGCGGAAGGCCAATCCGTTCTGGCCAAGCTGGGGGTGGCGGACTGGAGTGTATGGATCGGTCTGCCTGCCTTGGCTTCGGTCATGCTGTTGGTGGTGACCAGTCATGTCTGCCAAGACATCGCTGTGATGCCGTTTCTTTGGGTGCTGCCGCTCAGCCTGTACTTGCTCAGCTTCATCATCAGCTTTGACTCACCAAATTGGTATCGCCCCAAACTCATCGCTACGTTCACCGGACTGGCGTTCGTCGTCATTCAGTTAAAAGGCTGGTTTCCCGGCAATTGGCAAATGCCGATGGAAGCGTTGTCATATTTGGTCGTTTTGCTCGGCGTGTGTTTGCTGTGCCACGGTGAAACCGCCGCCCGTAAACCAGCGACCCAAAGACTGACCTTGTACTACGCACTGATCTCATTTGGTGGTGCGATGGGCGGTATCTTGGTCGCTTTGATCTGCCCGCTCGTTTTCCAAGACTATCGCGAACTTCCCATCGCGATGTCGTTGTCGATTGGCGTCGTTGCGATCACGTTCTTGGCTTCTCGATCCTGGATGACAACCACATGTGATTGGAAGCTTTCCAAACGCATCAACGGGTTGATCGTGGCGATCATTGGATTCACCGCGGTTGTTACCACGCTGACCAATCGCACCGATACGATCGATCAACGGCGAAATTTCTTCGGTGTGCTTCGTGTCGAGAACGATGCGGAACGAGTGCAGCTGGTGCACGGCAATACGATTCATGGAATTCAATTGCATGGTCCGGAACGGATGACGCCAACGTCTTACTTCGGACACAGCAGCGGTGTTGGACGATTGATTCACACGATGCAAGCCGAGTCTCCCGAGATGCGGATTGGTGTCATCGGTTTGGGGTGCGGCGTGCTGGCTGCTTATGGACGAGACGGCGACACGATGGACATGTACGAAATCAATCCGGATGTGTTGGCAATCGCGGAAGAGCACTTCACGTTCCTCAGCGATTGTCCGGCCGTGATCGAGCATCACTTGGGGGACGGCCGTTTGCTGTTAGAACGTCATACGGACAAAAAATTTGATCTGCTGATCCTGGACGCCTTCAGCAGCGACGCCATTCCAGCTCACCTTTTGACGCTCGAAGCGATGCAGCTCTATCGGGAGCGATTGGCAGACGACGGCGTGTTGGCCGTACACGTCTCAAACAACCACCTCGATTTGGTTCCGCTCACCCACCGATTGACCCAGGCCATCGGGATGCCCAGCCGGTTGATTCAGAACAACCGCCGCGATCAGGATTACACCCGTCCATCGCGTTGGGTCATCGCCACAGATCGCGACGACGCATTTTGGGAATCGGAACATTTGAGTGTCGCGCAAAAACCGGATGCGTCTGTTGTCGAGTCCGCACCTCTGTGGACGGACCAGCATCACAATCTGGCGAGCGTACTGATTTGGCCTTCTCTGTAACGCGAATTGCCCGGCAATTTGAGTTTTCCGGCGGCAATCGCCATCGTGCAAACTCGAATTCGCCGCAGCTGCGAAGAAGTGCAAAGAATCGTCGAAACCAGGTTCCGACGGGCTTGACGCACAGCGAATCAAGCCGATAATCTGCCACTTCACCCGGGGGATTAGCTCAGTTGGGAGAGCGACGCGCTGGCAGCGCGTAGGTCATCGGTTCAAGTCCGTTATCCTCCACTCCAAAAGCCGCTTGCGATTTCGCAAGCGGCTTTTTTCGTGCGCCGATCTTGTTCTCCACGAACGATTGATGGCATTTCGCGATTCGAGGCCAAAGGTGGTTGTGGATTGCCATGTTCGATTGTGGGCGTGTACGTCTCCACGAAAGAAGAGTCCTTGAATCCGAAAACCCTGTCTCCAGGCTGCGGTGAACCTTTGTTGTTGATTGAGTGTCGGTCTGATGCACGAATTCTCTTCGTGCGACACTGGCTGCCAATTTTGCGGAACGGGACGGAGAAGTTCGCATGCTTGACCCGACGAAGAAATACCCGATGGTGATGCCGGATGGGACGGAAGTTAAAACCGTTGTGTCACTGAACCAAGTCATCGACCATCCAAGAATTGAGATTGGTGACTTCACCTATTTTGGTCATCTGGATTTGCTGGATGATTACGCAAGTTACCTTGCGCCCTTTCTGTTTCCGCTCAGTCGGGAACGGTTGGTGATCGGCAAGTTTGGGCAAATCGCTCATGGTGTGCGATTCATCACCAGCTCGGCCAACCACAACATGAGCGGATTTTCGACTTACCCGTTCAACAACTTCATGATGCACGAAGGGACCACCGCGGAGGACATTCAGGCGATGTTTGACGTTCCGGGACGCAAGGGAGACACCGTCATCGGCAACGATGTTTGGATTGGGATGAAGGCCGTCGTGATGCCGGGAGTCACCATCGGGGACGGTGCGATCATTGGGGCTCGTTCCGTGGTTGCCAAAGACGTTGCTCCCTACACAGTTGTAGCGGGCAACCCCGCCCAGCCCATCAAGCGACGCTTTGAAGAAGACACCATCAATTCATTGCTTAAAATCAGATGGTGGGATTGGCCGGTGGAGAAGATCGAGGCCAACATCGACGCGATCGTGGGTGGTGATGTTGAACTTTTAAAACGTGCCGAAGGGTGAGATCCGAGGGAAGAGGCGGATGCCGGTTCCGTAAAACATTTGCACCGAATGCGGAATTCTTCGTCCATCTCTCAATCGGCGTCACCGCTTTCGAACAAGAACAACGATTGGGGAAGTCTAATCTTTGCCAATCGAATGAACTTTGTATTTCGATTGCACGAATCCGAAGTCAAAAGTTTTGGTGTCTTGGTGGGTCAAGCGGATGTCTTTGTCCATAGGGCCAAACAGCGGGATCCCTTCGCCGAGCAAGATGGGAATGACCGTGACAACCAATTCGTTGATCAATCCCGCTCGCAGAAAACGCTGAATCGTAACCCCGCCGTCGATGTAGAGCTTCTTTGCTCCTTCGCTCGACAATCGTCGATGCAATTCCTCGGGCGATTCCGAAGAATGAGTCACGCAATCGGGCACCTCATCCGGAAAGACAATGGGAGTTCGGCTGAGGACAATGACGGGCGTCTCTCCATATGCCCATGGCCCAAACGTTCGAACTTTCTCGTAAGTTCTTCGCCCCATCACCAATGCGTCGACCGATTGCATGAACTCGCCGTAGCCGCAGTCCTCGCCCGCCGGAACGGTTGCATTGGCATCGTCAAGCCAGTCCAGTCCCCCGTCTGCGCGAGCGATGAATCCGTCCAAACTGGTTGCAATGAAAACGGATGCTATTGCTGACATTCTTCATCCTAGGAGAGTGTGGGTGAAGGCTTCGCTTGAGTCGGATCTTGGGTGAAGGATGTCGTCGTGCGACGCAGCCAATCCAGAATCGCCGTGTTGGTTTCTTCGGGGAGTTCCTGCTGGATCCAATGACCGCAGTCCAGATGGACCACATCTGCGTTGGGCACGAACTCTTTTAGGTTTTCAAGTTCCGGAATCACATCTCGCTTGCCATAGATCATCAGTGTTGAATGCTCGACGACCGGGTTTGGCGTCGCCAGCTTATGCCAGTTGCGATCCAGGTTTCGATACCAATTGATCCCGCCGGTGAACCCCGACGATTCAAAGGCTGATACGAACACTGCCATCTCTTCGTCGCTCATGATCGGATCGCCGAGCGGTGTTTCTGCTTGGGCAAGATTGATCATCGCCATGCCGGGTTGCGGATCCTGCAATGGGATATTTTTGCGAAACAGATTGTGGAGGAACCGAGCCGTGTTCTCGTTCAAGACTGCGTCAGCGACTCCTGGTTGACGATTGAAATGGACAAAATAATTGTCGCCTCCAAAAATCTGTTCCATGAATTCGATCCACGGAATTTCACCGCGTTCTTGGTAGGGCAAACTGAGATTAATCAGCTGCTTGACGCGTTTGGGATGCAACAGGGCGAGGCTCCAAACGACAAAGGCTCCCCAGTCGTGTCCGATGAAGGTTGCGTCTTGGTAGCCGTAGTGATCGAGAAGACCGACGAGGTCACCCGTCAGTTGCTCGATGTCGTATTCGACGACTTCAGGCGGTCGTGAAGAGTTTCCGTAGCCTCGTTGGTTGGGGATAATGACGTGGTAACCCGCAGCAACCAAAGCCGGCACCTGGTGACGCCAGGAAAAAGCGTGCTCCGGCCAGCCATGGCAAAGAACGATCGGTTTGCCAGCATTCTGCTGGCCAGCCTCAAACACTTCCAGTTCGACGCCATTGACTGAGATTCGATTGGGTTTTTGAAAATGATTTGAGTCGAGCATTGTGTTTCCGGGTGATGTTTTCGAGTTGGTTGGTTTTATTCGCACACAGTGGAGTGTCGATGGTTCGCGAGGTCGCGTCCGCGATAGGGCAATGACTGCCGCATGACGGATTTGAAAGTCTCGCTACGCCATTGGAGACTTGCGTCCGAGCGATCGTCTAATGTCGGTTAGTTGGCCGTGGCGAAAAAACGAATGACTGATCGCCCAGGTCTTCTATCAACGGCATGGTCAGGTTCCTGTTTTGGACTAGGAGTGACCGCACGATTCCTTTCGATTGCATTGGTTGGTTTTCCCTGGTCATTGGATTTCGTGGTTGCTCGCGTTGTTTCTTTCGACCAACTTTACAGGGTGCTGCTGACAGCCTACTGTCAGCAGCGTTTCAAGAATTCAAAAGTTTTGACCCCACAGAGAAATCCATTGCGTCGCGCGGATCGTCTGTTTCGGATCGTGGAATACATCAAGGCACGCCGCGAAGCCGTGACAGCCAACGAACTTGGCAAGGAATTGGAGGTTGGCGTCCGAACGATTTATCGTGACATCGCCGATTTGAAAGCGTCGGGAGTCCCGCTGACCGGAGAAGCGGGCGTGGGATACCTGCTGAACCCGGAATACGTGGTTCGGCCACTGCTGTTTGACGACGAAGAACTTGATGCGTTGGCCTTGGGGGCTCAGATGGTTCAAAGTTGGGCGGACCCAGCAATGGCTCAAGCGGCTCGAAGGGGGCTGGACAAAATCACTGCCGTGTTGCCCGGGACGCTCGGAGATCACGTTCGTCAGTCCACTTCGTTTGCCCACCCAAGCAGCGCGAAAAAGCCGCTGCAAATTGATTTCACTTCGCTGCGACGAGCCATCCGCACGCAACATATGGTTGAGTTCTCGTATCTTGATTCCGCTGGGGCCGAAACAAGACGCCAGCTACGGCCACTGGCACTCATCTTTCTTGCTCCGATCTGGTTGGTGATGGGTTGGTGCGAATTGCGTCAGGACTTTCGCAGTTTTCGAGTGGATCGGATGCAAGGCATGAATGTCTTGGACATCAAATTTGAAAGCGAGAGCGGCAAGACCCTCGACGATATGCGTAAGCAATGCGAAGGCGAGTAGGTTCTCCCCAGGTACGCTGCGGGAGCTGGGGCCAATTGCTGATATCACTTCGGGATGAAAATCGACTTTTGGATTATCAACAGCTCCTCAGCTCATCTTCTTCGCCCAGCGGCGAACGGTTCTCTGGATCGTGTTTTTGTCGAACGCGGCAAAGCCCAGGATCATGCCCTGTGTTTCGTGCGTTCGTGAATAGATGCTGACGGAATGAAACTCTACTTTCGCTCGGCATGCGGCGGTGATGAGTCTCTCGTCAGCTTCCTTGGTGACGCCCCGTATCGTGAGGTGCATTCCAGACTCAGGTTTCTGGACCTCAATGAAGTCGCCCAAGTGTTTTTGCAACGATTCATAGAGCGTTGTCTGTCGCTCAGCGTACAGTGAACGCATACGGCGAATGTGCTTGACGAAATTCCCGGACTCGATGAACCGGTGGAGAGTCATTTGAACGAGCTGCGGCGATGAACGATCTTGAAGGAATCGGACGTAAGCAAACGTCTTCGCCAACTGCGGGGGAACAATTAGAAAGCCCAGTCGGATGGCCGGAAACAACAACTTGCTGAACGTTCCCATGTAGATCGTTCGGCCGGAAGAGTCGAGACTGCTGAGCGAAGCATGGGGGCGTCCTGTGTAGCGAAACTCGCCGTTGTAATCATCCTCAATGATCCAGCTCTTGTGCCGCTGTGCGGTGGCGATTAGTTGCAGTCTTCGGTTCAGGCTCATGGTCATTCCCATTGGCCATTGCCCGCCCGGCGTCACGCAGATGAGTTTTGGCGTGGGCTTCTTTTTTGGGACTCGTGACAGGTCGATTCCTTCGGAGTCCAGCGGCACGGGAACCAGTTGTGCCCCCGCGATGTCGAGCAATCGATTTGCCGGAGCGTTGCCTGGTTCTTCTACCCACGCGGTGTCGCCTGGAGTCAGTAGCAACTGAGCGATCATTGTGAAGGCTTGTTGAGACCCCGAGGTGATCACGACTTGTTGAGGCGTGCATGACAAGCCACGTGAAACGGCCATGTACTGGGCAATGGACTCTCGCAGCGGAAGATATCCCTGCGGCTCGCCCAAATTCAGGTGCCTCGATGACCATCGAGCCTGCTCGTTGCTGAATCGGTTCCAGATTTGGAGTGGAAATTCATCGGTCGCAGGCAAGTGAGGCGTGAATGCTTTGGGATGCGTTGCCACGGGTGGCAACCAGTGCGACTCTTCGGACAGTTGCTGTCCCAAAGGGGAAAGATCGTCCAGCGAACTGACCGGAGGATCATTGGATTTTGATGCCGTGTCAAATTCAAAAGCCTGCGGCGGAATCCTGGCCACCCGCGTACCGCTGCCTCGAACGGATTCCATATACCCTTCCGAAATCAGCTGTTCGTAAGCGGACAAAACGGTGTTTCGTGATACGCCGATCGCCGACGCGAGATTGCGACTCGAAGGAACGCGGTCTTCCGGTTGCAAGACTTGATCGGTGATGGCATGGCGAAGTTGGTTTTCCAGTTGCTGATAGACCGGAGTCGCCGCGTCGTTGTCCAGTTGAATCCAGTCAAACTCAAATTGTTCCTTTCTTCGCGGCATTGGCTCTCCAAAGTGGCCCCGTGGTTTCTGCCCAAAGTGGATCTTTCTAGGAGCCACTGGATATCTATGATTCTACTCAACAACGATGCTCGACAACCACATGGAGAAGAGAATGCGAGCCGACTACTTTCGATTGATTTCACGCGAAATTCAGCAGTTGTCCAAGATCGAAGCAACGATTGCGGATTACCCGATGGCGGCCGAGTTGCTCGAGCTGGTCAAGCTGCGTGTGTCGCAACTCAATGGCTGTTCCTTTTGCGTCAGTCTGCATACCCAACAACTGCGATTGATGCATGAAACGAATGAACGCATCGACTTGGTCAGCGTTTGGGAAGAAGCCGGCTGTTACACAGCCCGAGAACGAACGGCTTTTCGTTGGGCGGAAGCTCTGACTCGGCTTGCCGGTGGAGAAGGAGTCAGCGACCAACTCTATCAGGAAACCGTTGCCGTATTTGGCGAAGAAGGAATCTGCCAGTTGAGCATCGTGGTTTCCATGATCAACACATGGAACCGATTAGCGGTTCCATTCCAGACCGATCACAAATACATCAAATCTTTGTTGAAGCAACCAACCGAATTGACCAATTGAAGGAAAAGAAATGAAGACAAGCCCATTGATCACTTTGTATCTGTATGTGCTCTTGATTGCTTTCAACAGCACCTCGCATGGTCGAGACACCGAGTCCGGGGCGGCGAAAACGCCGCGTCATCCTGTGGCAGAACAACCGTCGCATTCAAAGATGCCGGTTATCAAATTGCTTCGCAGCGATCCCATTTCGAGCAAGGTGGATGGAGCCCTCATGTCGAAGTCGCTGATCGAACTCACCTTCGCTCCCGGTGCGTCGTCTCCGCCGCACCATCATCCCGGTGAAGTGGTCGGCTACGTATTGAAAGGAACATTGGAATTCAAAATCGAAGGGAAGCCCCTGCGGGTGTTGCACCAAGGTGACACGTTCTTTGAACCCACCATGGTTCTGCACGAAGTCGCCCGAAATCCGGACACCACAAAAGAAACGCAAGTCGTTGTGACCATGGTTCACCCCAGAAACGCTCGGCGTCTGACCATTCCCGCCGAAGAAGTCGCAAAAGCAAAAACTGATTCAAAGGCTGCTGCGATCACCGCGTCACCCCAAACGTGCACCATCAATGTGAACGACCGTGTCAATCGTGCCACGTTTGACAAGTCGTTGCCGACCATCGGTGTCTTGTTGTTCGACAGTGTTTTGATGACGGAAGTCACTGCTCCGATCGATGTTTTCTCCAAGCCCAACGAAGAAGGCAAGCGGCTGTTCAACGTCGTCACAATCGCCCAATCGCATCATCCGGTTCCGATGGAAAGTGGGTTGCGAGTGGTCCCGGACTATTCGTTCGACGACTGTCCGGATTTGAACGTGCTGGTCGTGTCCAGCTCGTATGACATGGAAACGGTGGTCGCGACGGATGCGATTGTGGAGTTTGTCAAAACGAAGGGAAAAACGACTGACTTCACGATGAGCAACTGCGCCGGAGCTCATTTGATTGGCGCTTCGGGCGTTGCGAACGGACGCAAAATCGTGACCTACATCGGTGGAGGCGACCTACTGCAGCAGACCTACCCAAGCCTGTCCGTGCAGGACGACAGTCAAGTGAGTTTCGTCAAAGACGGCAAGATGATCTCATCCAACGGGAACCTCGCCAGCTATATCTCGGCGCTGGAGTTGCTCGAGGAGATGACCGATTCAGCGCACCGGAACTTCGTCGAATCACATTTGTACCTCGAACGATTGCAAAACTACGAACGTTGATACTGGCGTGACTATCGTGCGGGAAACGACAACGAGGCAAGGTCAGCCGAAGTGTTTCAGAACCAGCCGTTTTGTAGACCGCTCAAGGTCTGCAGCATGCGGCGGCGAATCCATGGCACTTTTGGAAGCCAGGGAAGTCCAAGGTTTCGGCAAGCGGCCGACAGTGGGATATCCGACTGAAAGAATGGCGTCAGCATGCGCGTCAGCGACTGATAGTAACGTACTTTTCTTTGGCGAAGCTTTTGATAGCGAGCGGCAGCCTGCTGAAAGTCTTGTGTGTCATTCAGTGCGTCCGCGAAACAGGCTGCATCTTCGAGAGCTAGGTTGACGCCCTGCCCCAAATGGGGACTCGACGGATGAGCCGCATCGCCCAGGAAGACAATCTTGTTGCCGCTCCAACGTTTCATTTTGACATGTCGATAACCGGCGAACGTCATCTGTCGAAAGCTTTCAATTGAATCGAGCAATTCGGCTGCATGGGGGCACATCCCGATGACATCCTGTTTCCAGGCTGGTAATCCTTGTTGAACGAGCGCATCGTACGCGTCGGCACGCAGTCCCCAAAAGAAACTGCATTGTCCTTCGCCAATCGGTAGCAATCCGACCAGCCGGTTCGTGCCATCGATGACTTGATGCAAGCGATGGTCAATGTGCGAGCAAGGACCCGTTGCCCAAATGGCGGCGTAGTCATATTCAACGGTTCGCGAATTAATTCTTGCGGGTGTTCTCAAGCGGGACCGAGATCCATCGGCGGCAATGAGGAAATCGAAGGGCCCGTGTTGGGTTCCATGTTGATCGATGACATGGACGTTGTTTCCTTTGTCGCCGAAGTCGCAGACTTGGGTCGACGTTTGAACGCAAACGCCGGACGTCTCGCAGAGCGTCAGCAATTGCTGGAAGAGCAGGCCACGATGCACGCCGTAGGCGAATTGCTGTTCGCCAAGTGCACCGTATTCCAATTCAATCAGCGGACGACCTGAAAGCAGAAACGCTTCGATCCCCTCGAGCTTCGCTGATTTCCGAGCGATCGAATCGAGGATGCCTAAACGATTTAAAACAGCCTGCCCACTGGGTTGGAGCATGATGCCCGCACCGATCGCTTGGCACTGCGCCGCCTGTTCAAAGATGGTCACGTCGTGCCCGGACGTTGCAAGTAAATGGCTGACCGCGGTGCCAGCGATTCCACATCCCGAGACCGCAACCCTCATTGCTGTTTGCTTTTGAAACGCGACGCAGCCTGGACCAAGTCACCATCGTGCCAAACGAGAGTCTCAGGTTTGGTCATAGAAGTTTGCTCAGGAGGAAAATCGCTTGCTGGACTTTGGAGCTGCGAAACAGCATGACGCATGCAGCGAGTTGTGAGCGATGGTTCTGTGAGAGAAGCGCAGGTGACTCGTTTTAACGACCGAATCGGGATCGCGAGCGGCGATACTATACACTCTCTTATTCGTCGACACAGACGATTGCAAACGTTGTCGTGACCCAACACCCCGATCGTTGAGGTGAATGGCGGGGATTCGAAAACAACGAACATCCCCTTTCAGATCCACTTTCTTCGCAATCCAACAAGGACATCCGATGCAAACTCGACGCTCGACACTCGGTCTTTTTCTGATGCTATCGTTCACGGCACTTTCTGCCGTTGCGTTCTCCGCGACAGCTCAGGCCCAAGGTCGCCGAAAAGCTGCTCCTGGAAAAGAACCACCTCATCCGCCGAAGGTTGGCGAAGTTGCTCCCGATTTCGAGCTGATGAATCTGGAAGGTGAAGCTGTTTCGCTCGAATCATTGACGGAGAAGTCACCTGTCGTGATGCTTGTTCTGCGAGGCTGGCCCGGAAAACAGTGTCCGATGTGCAGCCGGCAGGTTGGCGAGTTCCTAAGTAAGAAAGCTGCGTTAAAAGATGTTCAGGTAGTCATGATCTACCCGGGACCAGCAGAGTTGTTGGAATTGCACGCTGAGGAGTTCCAGGGGAACAAAACGTTTCCATCCAACTATCACTTTGTCCTTGATCCGGACTACAAATTCACGAACGCTTGGGGGCTTCGTTGGGACGCTCCACGTGAGACCGCTTATCCCTCCACGTTCGTGTTGGACCAGGACAAGAAAATTGTCTTCGGCAAGACCGTGATCTCGCACGGAGACCGGGCGGACGTCGCGACCGTTGTCGCGAAATTGCCCTGAATACCTCGGTTTAGAATGTAGGTCGCTATTTATGTCATCAAAACGCGATCTGGATGTACGGTCGAGAGACGAGATGCCATCGCGGGGCGTTATTCAGCAATGCCTCGCGTCATTGGCTGAGATGTTGGATGCTTATGGCTTGATTGCACGGGTAGCGATGAAAGTATCCAGGAAGTTCGACAATGGATCCTTCGCGTCCGAAGCGTAGCGATCTTCGTAGAACCCGGAAAGCAAAAAGCCCGCCTTCAATTGGCCGCCCATTTGATCTTCGAGGGTGTGACCAAATTCCAATGCGAATCCGTCCTGGATGGATCGCTGAATGTGCGAATGGTCGAGATGTTCCAGGTCCGAATAGGGGAGGCTGTATCGAACCTCGAAATTGCCATTCTCTTTTCGTTCATCGTCAAAGATGTATCGAAGAGGATTCGTGAAGCCGGCCAGTAGGGTGCCCCCACTGCGAAGCACCCGATAACACTCTCGCCAAACTGGGAGGATGTTGGGCACGAAAACATTCGAGCAAGGATGGAAGACGAGGTTGAAGGTGTCATCGGGAAAGGTCGACAGGTCGGCCATGTCGCCCTCGACGAAATTCATCTTGAGACCGTCTCGCTCCGCGACAAAACGGTCTTGCTTCAATTGCTTCGGGGAATTGTCAAACACCGTGACCTTCGCACCGGCGGCTGCCAGTACCGGAGCTTGTTGACCGCCGGCGGACGCCAGGCACAGCGTTTCCGCTCCTTCGAGTGGCGGAAACCAATCGCTGGGGACCGGCTTGGTGGGAGTGAGCACGATGGAGAAGTCACCGGACTTGGCGCGTTGGATGGTTTCCTGGTCAACAGGTTTTGTCCAGCGATTGTTTTGTTCGACTTGTTTGTCCCAAGCGTCCCTGTTGAATTCGCGAACATCGGACTCATCCATATTGAAACCTATCGATGGGACATGCGATTCGCGAGTCAACCAATTTGCAACTCATCATCGCCAAGTATTAGACCACCGCGTTACTGGTTTGGTCCACCAGCTGAAGCAAATCACTGAGGTGATGAATGACGGCGGTCGGATTGGATTGCAGCAATTCGGATTCAGGCTGTGCACCCGTTGTGATGCCAAGAGCCATTCCGCAATTTGCGTTTTGACCCTCTTCGATATCGATTCGAGAATCGCCGATCTTCGCGACCGAAGCTGCGTTGGTGACTTGGGTCAGCGCCATCGCCAAGTAGATCATGTCAGGCGCGGGACGTCCTGTTTCGACATCGCTGGCGGTTACCAACGCATCGACGTCTTCACCGATGGTCCAACCAATTTTGTGGACCAATTTTTCAGCGGTCGGACGATCGTAGCCAGTGTTGAGGACAACCTTGATGCCTCGCGAATGAAGCTCGCGAAAAATGTCGGAGGCACCTGGCTGTTCGACGACATCGAGCGAGTTGTAGGCTACGACGAGGCGATCGCGAAAATCAGCGAAGATCGCTTGGACTTCATCTTCGGAATGGTCAGCGCCGTCCAACGCGAGAACGTCGCGAATGGCTTGAGATTTTTCTTTGCCGGCCCCGGCGGATTGGACCTGTTCCTGGGTGAAGTTGTACCCAGCGGCGTTGATGGCTTGTCGAACGGTTTTGTAGACGACGTTGTCTTCGTCGACGGTGGTTCCTGCCATGTCAAAGACGACGAGTTCAATCATTGTAAAGCTCGGTGAGGTGATGCTGTGTGAAGCCGGCACTGCTGGTCATTCCCTTTCCTCCGATTCCCGTCGTGACATGCACGTTGGGAAAGATCGTTTCGAGGTGGATGCCGGACGGATGAGAGGTTTGGCTGTAAATGCCATGCCAGGAAGCTTCGACGTCCCAGGACGGAAGGTCCATGATACGCTTCGCTTCCATCAAGATGGCGTTGTTGACGTCGGAACGAATGTCAAAATCGAGTTCGTTGGGCCGGTCGGCGGAGGTGTACTCATGTGAATCACCCAAGATGATTCCGCCATCGGATTCTTGTTTGAACAGGATGTGCAGCCCCCATACTTGAGCAAACGTGTCTGTTGGTTCGTTGGCTTTGATCGCATTCCAAGAGGGGCATTCCGAGAAGCCTTCGTAACGGCGGATCGAAAGGCCGGTCAGCAAATTTCCGGGAAGCACCGATTGCGGTTGAGGTGAAAGCCGCAGCATTTGCAACTTACAAAGCTTCATCTGGCTTGTGCGAAAGTTTTCTGGAAACAGTGTCTGGAACTCTGCGCCGCAGCAGACGATGACCTTGTTTGCAGACAGTGTTTCGCCTTTGGATGTCTGCAGGTGAATCAGATTGGAGCGAACCGGATCGATGTGCTGGATCAGCGTCTCGAAGCGTGATTCGAAATTGGCCTGGGTTCGAAGAAAGTCATGCAGATGGTGAATCATCCTGCGAGGGTTCACCGAAACTTCCTGCGGGAAAGACAGGCCGCCGCGGCAGTAGTCCATTCGGAGATTTGGGTATTTGATTCGGCATTGTTCGGGCGTCAACAATTCCGATTCGTATTCTGCATCTTGATTGATCTGATGCAGTTCCTCGATCAACGTGCATTCCTCTTCGTCTGAGGCAATGTACACGCTTCCGTTTTGGCGAACCGACAGTTCGGTTTGAGCTTGGAGTTCTTTGTATATCCGGAGACTCTCACGCCCGTGAATTTGCCAGTCGCGATTTAGACCCGAGGGAACGACTTGACCGAAGTTGCGAACCGTCGCGTCCATCGGTTTCGAATTTTTTTCTATCAGCGTGACCTTCAGTCCTCGTCGCAACGCGTGGTAGGCGTAGAAGGTTCCGAGGACACCCCCGCCGACGACGATCAGGTCAGAGTGATGCGCGGCGGTGGTGTGAGACGTCATGGATGAATTCGAAGTGGACAATGAAATTTGTGTTTAAACGTGCTCGTCGACGGGCGATTCGTGACGAGGAATCTTGGTTGTGTAGTGGATGAAGAGAAGGATTGCGATGAGGCTGGCCAAAATGGCGACCACGACGGAGGTTCGATTCATCAGCGACAGGAAGTTGCGATCGGAGGTAACCGAATTGCGATAGAACATCACGCCGACATACCCGAGATAACCAAGGGCGTCGGCGAGATACATTAGGTAGCCGATCGTTCCCGTTTCTCGGAGGGCCGCGATCATGCGTTCGAACACGGTGGTGTGAAAAGCAACATATGGGATATACATCCCGAATCCCAGCAGCACCATGAAGGTCATTGGTGAAAGTTGGCCATAAGTCTGGCCCGCAACAGCGCCCACCACAATCGCGAAGCCGGTCGTCAACAACGCGATGGACGACAGGAATGCGATGCGATTGTTTCGGATCAAACTGGTCAGCCCCGAGACTGTGACTACGCCGATCATCACCCAGAATTCGGAGCGTGCGAACACGGTCGGTTCGTTTTCGACACCGAGTTCACTCCAGATCTCAATTGCGAAATCGTCTCGAAGGCTTCGGATCAGCGTGAGCAAAACATAGATCGAGAGCAAGCCGGTCAGTCCCAACGCATGGCGACGCCAGAACGCACGGCGTTGTTCACCGTTCATCGGCGAACGTTTGGATCGCAAGCGTTCATCGTTTGCCGATGGTGCCGGGATTTGAGAGAGCATCCAGACGAAGATCAACAGGGGACCAACGAAAAGTAGGCCTGTGATCACTGGCATCCAAAACGTTCCAACTTCATGCACTTCGATCAAAGTTCGGCCGACGGACTTTACGAAGCCAGACGACAGAATGAAGCTCGCGCAAAGACCGGCGGATAGCGTCTCGGTCACGGCGCGTCCTTCTAAAAACCCGAGGACCAGTCCGAAGACCATTCCAAGTGGTAATCCATTGACGAACAACCAAACGAAATTCCAAGGAACTGGAGTGACCGCAAACAACAGCAGCGAGACTTCAGCGATGCCGATCAATGCAACAATCGAGATCGCCCGGTACCGCGCCGGCATCTCGGAGACAACCTTGATGCCGACAAACTTTGAGAGCGTGTAGCCGGCGACTTGCGATGTGATGAGAATCGTTTTGTAGCCAACTCCAAAGGCGACCATCCCATCATAGGTGGCGGCGGTGAATGGCTTTCGAAACGCGTACATGCAAAAGTAGGTGCCGAAGGCAGCGGCAATGCAGTAGATCGAAAATGCCGTTGGATTAGTGTCCGTCAACCATCGAGTAACAATACTATCCCGCGTGATCGTTGCGTTCCCGTTCAGAGAAGCATCCGTGGTCGTTGCCATGAGGTCACGCGAGGAGTGTTGTTTGTGATGAAGGAAAATCGCGAGGTTGCCGGGCAATGCCTGGACGCGAATTCGCGATGGTGCAACAATGTTTCTTTACAGTCAACACGAGCGGAGGATTCTTCATCCGATCCTCATAATGTTGCGACGCGGGGTCAGGCAATGAATCTGGTGGAGTTAGCACAGCGTCTTCGGCAGCTGCGATTGGATCGCGGGATGACCTTGGATGAGGTGGCACAAAAGAGCGGCCAAACGAAGAGCTGGCTCTCCCGCGTGGAGAACTTTCGCATCACGCCGTCGCTTCCCGCTCTTGCAGATTTGGCGACGAGCTTGGGTGTGTCGACGTCGAGTTTGTTAGAAGGACTGGACGATCGGCCGCAGATCGTTTGTGTCCGGCATGACGAACGGAAGAGGATTCAACGCGATCCGGATTCTTTGATCGAGTATTACTCGCTTGCCAGTGAGCGAACGCATCGAACGATGGATCCGTTCCTGCTGAAGATTCCCAGCGGCGAAGAGCGTGAACCGCGAACGCACGAGGGAGAAGAGTTTCTAACCGTGTTGAAAGGGCGAGTTCGGTTTTTTTACGGCGAGCAAGAGTTCACCCTATCAAAAGGTGACAGCCTCTACTTTGATAGTGAAGTGGAGCATTGCTTGGCCAATCCATTTGCAAATGAAGCGGAAGTGATATGTCTATTTCGGTTGGGACGTCAGTGATTCCAAACGATGGTGAGCCGGATTCGTTATCTGAGATCGAAAACGTCGCGATGGAATTTGATTCCACCGAACGACGGTTCGTTTCATCACGAAGCAAACTTGATCCGTTGGATGAGGGTCAAGTGCTCGTTCGAGTCCTTTGTTGCACTTTGTGTGGCAGTGACCTGCACACCGTCTCGGGCCGACGAAAGGGCCACGATCATGGTGTGCTTGGACATGAAATCGTCGGAGAAGTCATCGGATGGTGCGGCGAATTCACACCGTCTGACTACCACGGTGTGCCGTTGCAAATCGGACAGCGAGTCACGTGGGCGATGTCGGTTGGTTGTGAGCACTGTTTCTATTGCAGCAACGATCTGAATCAGAAGTGTGACTCCCTATTCAAATACGGCCACGAAGCCAGTCATGGGCATCCGACCGGAGGCTTGAGCGAACACTGCGTGCTCGTCGCTGGGACACCGATTTTTCCGGTGCCAGATGAGTTGACCAACGAAGTGGTTGCACCAGTCAACTGCGCGACGGCGACGGTGTCGGCTGCGCTTCGTTTGGTGAATCAGACTCACCGAGTCAAACACGCAACTGTTCTGGTCGTCGGAGCGGGTATGCTCGGTTTGACGGCCGCGGCACAATTGAACGAAGCCGGTGCGGCACGAATCGTTGTTGCTGACCCAAACGCGGATCGAGCAGAAATGGCTCAATCTTTTGGAGCAACTGATTTGATCGTTGGTGAGACCGCGGACGAACGGCAATCGATGCTACAAGAAATGACCAACGGTCGAGGCGTGGACATTGCGATCGATTTCGCGGGAATGACGACGGCCGTAAATGCCTGCTTGGATTCGGTTCGGATGGGTGGATGCGTGGTGTTGGTTGGATCCGTGTTCCCATCGGATCCAATCGCACTCTATCCCGAACAAGCCATTCGCCGGATGCTGACCATTCGCGGGCTGCACAACTACTTGCCTCGCGATTTAGATGATGGGTTGCGATTCTTGGAACGCAACCACCAACGATTCCCATTCGACACGTTGGTCGGGAAAGGGTTTCCACTTCGGGAAGTCGAGCAAGCGTTTGAGTATGCGATGGAGCAACGGCCCGTTCGTGTGGCCGTGTATCCGTCCTCGGACGCTTGATTGAGCGACGTGACTTGGTTGGTCACGCCGTTGAATCACTCGACGACTTCTGCGGTCTGAACTTCGTTTTGGAGTTCAGCAGCGGCTTGTTTAGGCGAGCGACTGCGAGTGGATGACAACAGCGTCAGACCCTCTTTCACACAAATCACGGCGATCAGCAAAGCGGCAACGGCGGCGACAATTTTCAGCATGCCGTGGGCAACAAACGCGACTGCTGCGATTCCGCAGATGACCGCCACAACAGCTTGCATGAACTTCACCATCGCCTGAACACGCGAGCTGTGCGATTGCGATTTGGCACTTCGTTCAACGGCACTGCGAGCAGATTCGTTTGCTAGCTCTCGCATCGCAGACAGGTTGCTGTTGCGTTCGGGGGCTTGCGAACGTGGGATCAACGGAGCGTTTGGATCGACAGGTTCGACGACCTCTGGTTCAATGTCGTATTCAACGCTTTCAGCTTGTACCGGCGTTTCCGCAGGTTTGGGCGTTTCCGCTTTTGGTTTCGGGGCCGCGGGTGCGGATTCGTCACCTGATTGTTGTTGGACGCGTTGCAACAAACGATTCATGTAGGCTTCGATCGAGTCGTCGTCGGGCTCTTCCGATTCACCAGCGACGACGGTTTCAGCAGCTACTTCTTGGGTGCTTGGCAATTCAGCCGCAGCAGGTTCTTCTTGGATTTCGGCGAGAGACGATTCGAATTCTTCAGCGACTTCGAATGAGTCTTCCGAATCCTGCTGGTCCCACGAGTGAGGTTGGGTGGCGGAAATGTCGCTGGTGTCGACGAAGGTTTCCGACTCGGCGTCACGTGGTCCGACTTCTGCTTCCATTTGGGCGGAGTAATCCGTTTCACCGTCCCACATTTGGGTGCCGGTTTCGGACGAGATCTCTTCGTGTGCGGTCGAGTGATCGTCTACCTCGGAGGTGTTCTCATTGTTGAGGTCGCGAATCAGTTGGTCAGCGAGGCTGAGCGGTGACTCGGAATCGCTAGCGTCGAAAGACTGCTGTTCATCGTACGACGGTTGTTCTTCTGGATAAGATTGATCCAGGTCAGCGGTTGCCCATGGGTTGGCCTCGTCGAGTGAAGCTGCTTCTTCGTGAGTGGCAACATGGTCGACAGAACCTTCGACAGTGGATTCCGTCGAGTGTTCTTCCGTGTTCCATTCTTGCGACAGGCGAGCTTCGCGAATTTGTTCGGCCTCTTCTTGTGCAGCGGCGGTGAACTCGGCAGCAAATTGTTGAGCGTTGAGGTTGTCGACGGATTCCTCTTCGTCGGCTTCGGCCACGGTGGACCAGGCGTCATGGTTGGCTGTCTCGATGGGCAACTCAGCGGAAACTTCGTCGCTGCTGACATCGTTGATAGGCTGGGCGTCTTGGGCGTTGCGGAGATCGGTTGACTCATTGATCGCTTCGGCGAGCGAGTTGCTTGCCAGACGTTCTTGAGGCAGCAGCAACGATTCGGATTCTTCTGGCCAAGCGGGCGCCGGTGAATCGTTGACGTCGACTTCCGAAATTTCTGGGCTGATCGCGTCAGGGCCCAATGACACGTTGGCACCCATGGCGTTTGGATCGACCGAGCTTTCGTCAATGTCGCTCTTTGCCGCTTCAGCACTTTCGTAAGTCGGCCACGCGTCATCGTCTTGTTCGACGGTCTCTTCCGCGATTGGAGTGCTCCAACTGGCCGCTTTTTCTTCTGCTTCTTGAAGCAAACGATCGGTTTCGGAATCGTGGACCAAGCTCATCGCTTCGTCGATCACTTCTCCAGAAGCATGCGCGTCGGTCGATGTCATTTCCGATGATTCATCAACGGGCTCGCTGGCAACGTGCAGGCCTGGTCCATCGATCGCGGATTCAGGAGTGTCCAATTCTGCGATCGAGGCTTGAGAAAGGGCCTGAGTTGCCGCTTCTTCTTCAACGAATTCCTCATCCGACGTTCCGGTTTCGGTGGCGGAAAGAATGCCCAAGCGGATTTCGGGATCCGCGGGTTTCGATTCGGCGTCGCCTTTGCCACTGATCAGTTGACGAGTTTCTTCCTCGAGTCGTTCGATTTGATCGAGCGTGTCGTCGTGGTCGCGGTTGGACCGATCGAACAGTTGGCGTGTTTCGGAAACTTCGCGTTCGGCGCGAATGCGTTGTTTTTCCGAAGTCTTGTACTTGTTCTTGAACTCATCGCGTTGTTCTTCGGTCACCGACAAGGTCTCGCGAAGTTTCTCGTTGTCTTCACGAAGTTGAGCCAGTTGTTGTTCGGCCTGCGCGAGGCTGAGTGTCAACTCGTCGACGCCGGTCCGGAGGGCGTCCATTTCGTCGCTCCACGACGTTCGGTCGGTGTCGTGTCGGTTTTCTGATTCACGAACTCGTTCTTCGAGTTCACCGATCGTCGTGCGTGCGTGTTGACAATCGCGACGCAGTGCTTCTGCTTCTTTGCGAGCGTCGGAGATTTCGATCTGTAGGCTTTCGATCTCTTGCCGAAGTGATTCTTCGGTCTTGAGCAACGCGTCGTACTTTTCCTGGGTCTCATAAAGCTTGGCATCGCTGCTGGCTTTTTGATCCAAGAGATCATCGCGTTCACGATTGGCCGTTTCACGTTGCGCAATGGCTTCGTCGCGAGCGGCTGACAGTTCTTTGCATTGACGAGCGTGCTCTTCGACTCGTTCCAGTCCCATCGACTGCAATGATTCTTGTTGCTCACCGAGGGCCAGCAGTTGTTCGTTGAGCGAAGCAAATTTGGCGCGCATCTGCGTCACCGCTTCGGCGGCGGCATCGGCTTGGCTTTGCGACTGCTTGAGTTGCTGACGCGTTTCGTTCAGGCGTCGTTCGCTATCACGTTCACGCTCAGACAGGTTTTCTTTTTCGAGAAGCAGCTCTTCGATTTGAGTTCGATAGTGGACGTCGCGGCCTTGCAGACGTTCCTGTTGAGCTTTCCAGTCTTCGCGTTGTTGTTCCAGTTCGCTCTGTTGCGCCGCCAGTTGATTTTGGCGTTCGGTGAGGTCGCGATGACGAACTTGGAATTCAGCGTGCAGTTCGACCGCAGCGGTTTCTTGCGAACGGATTTCGTCTTCGCGTTCACGGAGTGCCTTGAACTGAGCCTCGATTTGATCGGCTTGTTGTTTCAGTTCGTCTTGTCGTTCACGGACCCAGCGATCGCGTTTCTCGGCTTCTTCTTTGAGCTTGTGCCAACGTGATGCTTCCTTTTGGAACTCAACGTTGGAATCAAACATCGATTCCGGGTTGCCGGAAGCAAGACGCGGAACGGATTCAGCGAAACGATGTGCGGTCGGCTTGGGTTGCTTCGCTTCGCCAAACTTGTCTTGAATCAATTCAAATTCGTAGTTGCCCAATCGAAGAGTGTCACCTTGTTGCAACGTTCCTTCAGTGACGCGGATGTTGTTGATCAGCAACGGGATCGAGTACGCACGAATGAGGATTCGGTGCGCGTCGCGGATCAGAACCGCGTGAAGCGGACGCAGCGTTGGATCGTCCAAGCGGATCGAGCATCCGACACCGTTGCCCAGTGTGTAGCGAGCTCCGGCCAGACGCAGTCGACGCGTGGGATGGTTTTCGCACCGAACTCGGAATTCGATGGCACCTTCTTGGTTCCACATCGTCCCGTGGTCGCCGATCGGTTTGCTGGCCGCAGCTGCCGGTGAATTGGTCGTCGCGGTTTGAGGCTCGGCCGCGGTCGCATAGCGTGGCTGATTCAACCAACTGGTCGCGGACCCTGCTGCACCGGAACGGGTTGGCGACTCCGATCGGGATGGAGCCGCGAACGCGGTTGCGGAGTTGGAGTCGGTGTGTGTTGGTGTGTTCGAGGAGTCAGTTGCCACCACGGAGTTCCTTCTCACGGGAATGCTTTCTTGAGAACGGTGAAACGGGTCTGAAATGACCGCGACGGACCTGTATGGGGAGGATCTGTCTGGGTTTCGAGTCGTTTTCTGTGCCGTTCAAGCGGTTCGGAGTCACCACTTGGTTCTGTTTATTCGGTTGATCCGATCAGGGGCATGAAGGCATTTGTTCCGTTTTGGCAAACTTTGCGGATTTCGGACGACTTTGCAGGGGGGAAAGTATCTGGTTGAATGCTCGTGGTTCCGCGGAGGGGTTTTGGTTGTTTTGTGGTCTGTCGTCGAAGTGATTTTCGATTCAACCGGAAATTTCTTCGCAGCGGCGCCCCGTAAACGCTGGAAAGGTCCCTTTGTTGGAAGGGGAAGGCTTTTCTTCGATCTACCCTAATGAAACCAGGGTTTTACTCGGTGTGCAGCTAGGAACGCTCCAATTGAGTGAACTTGAATGGCTCGGCGTGCGTCACAGTCAGTGCCGTTGTTGGGTCGGTTTCGGTCACTTTGCCAGCCAGAGAGGTGAATTATGTCTCGCGATGACACACTGAAGACGCTTCGGGTAACGCTGCTCCGTCGTCGAGACGCGCTTCGAAAGGCGTTGGAAGGCGATCTGAGCCTTCTACAAGAACTTCACAATCAGAAAACCGGCGATGCGCTCGACGCCGCCGCGGATACGGTCCAAGACGAACTGAACAGTCAGTTAGTCGAGGTTGAGAGCCGTGAATTGCTGGCGATCGAAGAAGCGATCGCGCGGTTCGAGGAAGGCCGTTTCGGAGATTGCGAAGATTGCGGGAAACCCATTCCGCTCAACCGTTTGAAAGCGATTCCATACGCGGTGGACTGCATCAATTGCCGTCGTGCTGCGGAACGAGAGTCATCGTCTGGCGTGGTCGCGCCGACGGAATGGAATCGCATTTTCGACGCTCCCAAAGTTGATCCCGCGGTTTGATCGGTGGGGATCGGTTTGCCAATCTCTGTTGCTATGACGCAACGGTGATTTGGACACGCTGATTCCGAGAAACTTCTTTTTGACCGGGTTCTGAACAGTGTGCCCGGTGTGAGACGCCCGTGTTGATTCGTTAGGATGCGGCAATCAGGTTGATCTGTTTTGTGTGATCAACTGGCCTTCGCATCTCAACGAAAACCGTATCAGCACATGGATTTGCGTCATCACGTTCGTGACATTCCGGATTATCCCAAGCCCGGCATTCTGTTTCGAGACATCACTCCCTTGCTCGCCCATCCCGAAGCGTTGACCGCTTCGGTCGAAGAAATGGCAAAGCCGTTTCTGGATCAGAAGATTGATGTGG
>NZ_DDGH01000048.1:81817-88994 GCF_002337565.1 Rhodopirellula sp. UBA1907
AGATTGATGTGGTCGCCGCCGCGGAAGCTCGCGGGTTCATCTTTGGAACGCCTCTGGCAATGCGACTCAATGCCGGCTTTGTGCCGATTCGAAAGCCAGGCAAGCTGCCGTTTGATTTGCACTCGTTCGCGTACGAGTTGGAATACGGAAGCGATGAGCTACAAATCCATGTTGACGGGATTAAACCTGGCCAGCGTGTGCTGATCGTCGATGACTTGCTGGCGACCGGTGGCACCGTGGAAGCCTGTTTGCGATTGCTGGAAAAATGCGACGCAGAGGTTGTGGGCTGCTCGTTCTTGATCCACTTGGTCGCACTGGGCGGCGAAGCCCGTTTGTCGCCTTACCATGTCCACAGCGTGCTGGAATACGGCGGGGATGATGCGGAGGACGAGCTCAGCATTCAGAACCGTCCGCCGGGACCTAGTGTTTGATGGAAGTAGAAAGGGCCGCGGCGGATCAATTTCCGTTGCGGTGTGCGATCAGGCTGCGAAGAGTCGTCATCGCCGTTCTCGCGTTGCGAGCGTACTCGGGAGCACGCAGATCGGCGGAGTAATGCGTTGGCACTTCCATGACGGTGTTTGCCGCGCGAGCGACTTTGGCCGTGATTTCGGCATCAATACCGGATCCGGTTTCTGTCAGCGGCAACGAGCGAATGAGATCGCCGAGGAAGACTTTGTGACCGGTCTCAAGATCCGACAGATGCAAACCCGTTGTCAGGTTGCTGCATGTGGTCAGGCAACGATTGACGATGCGACGCATCCGGTTGCTCAACCCGCCTCGCAAGTTGTTGCTGTGTGAGCCGCCTCGAAGCATGGATCGGGACCCATAAACGACTTCGGCTTGTTCTTCCAGAATCGGCCAAATCGCACCGAGAAGGTCGGCTGGATCGTAGGCCATGTCAGCGTCTTGAATCGCGACCACATGTCCACGTGTGTGACGCAGTGCCATGCGGATGGCAGAACCACGACCGTGATGACGTCGGCGGTGCAGAATGGTTCGGTTGGAACGTTCCGGCAACCCTCGAAGGTAGTGCCAGCTTCCGTCGACACTGCCATCGTCGACCAGAATCGTCTCTGTTGCCGGTGGCATGACCTCGTCGATCCGGTCGACCACTTCGGGGATGTATTCCCGGCAATTGTGGATTGGAACAATGACGGAAACGTCAATTTGTTTGACTGGCGATGCACCACACGCGATCTGGTTCGCTTCCGCGATGAGGCCAAGCGTGTCGTCGATCCGCTGAAGAATCTCGTCTGGATTGACTGCGTCGTCCGAGGTGGTCAACGCTTGATCGAGTTCTTCAGGTGCCGCTAGAAACTTCTCGACACTCGGTTGGAAAGTGGTCGTCATAGGGGTCGTCGCTTTGAAGTCGCCGTGTGGATCGCAAGTGATAGCGATCGGGGCACATCGCCACGGAAACTATGGGCAACGATTCTCAGTCGAGCGGACTCGACCGAGATTTTCGAATGACAGGACCTTGCCTTTGGAGGGTTGCGTTGAGGGTTGCAACGGTTGCAGCAGTCGAGGTCAGCTGGCGACGTCAAGTGACGTCGCCAGGACAATCGTGATGGGCCAGATCAGCGGGCGATGAACGTCGAATTTGGACCCAGGGTCCCCATTCCCGCCGCGGGGCTGTGATCGAGCACGTATGGGCCGAGGGTGCGGTCCAGGTGCAGCAACAGCCGTGTCTTCTCGGTCGGAACCAAGCGTCGGGCGGGTTCGAAATCTCCGGTGTAGATCGCTTCCGCCGTGATTCGAACTTCGTCGATCTTGCCGAGGAACGATCGTGTGGGTTGTCCGGCATTGTCAGGATCGGCTCCCACGAAGAGCGGGTACGGGTTGGTCTTGCGAGTTCCCTTGGCCGCGACGGAAGAGATCTGCTTGCCATCGACATAGATCCGAACGCTTTCGCCGTCAAAGACCCCGGCCACGTGAGTCCACTCGTCGACGGTGAGTTTGTCCTTCGCCTTGGCGGAGTAGTACTTGCCATCCAAGTTGACATCGAACTGGGGCACGCCCTCATCAGAGAAGATCGCGAATTCGCTGCTTTGTGTTTTGGCAATTGCACCACGCATGCCTTCGGTTTGGCTTGGGTTCAGCCAGGCTTCCACGGTGAAGGGACCGCTAGGAAGAGCGAGAGTATCCGAATCGACGCGAATTGCGGAACGTTCGCCTTTCACTTCCAAGCACTGGTTGTTCTCGCCACTGAAGTAATCCGCTGGCACGGCTGCCAGTTGCAGTTTGACGGGGGTCGAAACGCTGGGCAGTTCGATGCGAGTGTTTTCGCCGATGTAAACGCGATCCAATTCAACGCGAGGAATGGTCCAAGTCGCCGTGTCATCGGCGATGCGACGTAGTTTCACCGTGAATGTTTCGGTGGCACCCGCGGCCAGAGTCATGTGATCGTGGTCCAGCGAGCTGAGCCAATCGCGTGACGCGGAACCGATTGATGCGGTGATGTCCATGTCGCGTGGTGATGGGTTGTTGATCGACACGACGACTTGGCCGGCCGCTGATCCATCGGTGTTCAAGAGCAATTCGCTTTTGGTGATTACCGGACGAACTTTCCGAGCTTCATTGACCTCATCAACGAATTCAGGTGTGAACTCGGTCGGATCCATCACCGCGCCGACTGGCAACGATGCGACGGAGATGTCATCGGGTCGAACAGTGACCACATTCAAGTGATGCAAGTAACCAGCGCCGGGAATCTCCGCGGACAGGTGGCCGCCGGTCGTTGCTAGCGTGTAGTACTCGATGCCATCTTTGGGGCCGTCATATCGCATGTGGTGAATGTGACCGGCGAAGACAGCCGAAACATTCCCTGCTTGCTTCATCATGTCGTGAACGGTGTCCCAGTTCGAACCCGTGTAGCCGCCACCGATCCAGCGAGGATGATGCAGGAACACGAACACGTGATCGAGTTCTTGATGCTGTTGCAACGCCTCAGACAGAAACTCGAGTTGTTTGTCGCTCATGCGTTGAAGCTTGCCAACATTGAACGCCTTTTGGTTCGTGACTGGATCGCCTTCATCGCTGTAGAGAACGACGAAGCCCGCGTTCTTGTGACGAAAGGTGTACCAGAGAGGGCCGAAGTGTTCTTCGTAGTTTGAGTCGTGTTGGCCTTGCGGTGCCTCACCTTTGCCACGCCAGTAAACGTCGTGGTTGCCGGCGACTGGGAACCAACGCACATCGAGTTCGTTCATGATTTCTTTGTACTCCGCCATCTGACGCATCCACTCGGGTTTTTCGTTGTACCCTTGGATCAAATCGCCGACCGTCATCACCAAATCGGGAGACAGCAAGTTGGTGTCTTTGACGGCTTGTTCCAGCACTTTCAATCCGGCGGGCACGCCACCGGTCCGGTCGCCATAGACGACGAAGTGAAAAGCGTCTTCTTCGTTGGCGAGCGGCAGAACCTGCGTGCTCTCGCGAGTTGTGTAGAAGCTGTCGTTCGTTTGATGCTCGTGCGAGTGGCCTTCATCGCCGTCGTGAGCAAAAGAAATGGTTGGCAGACCAGCGACAGAAACAAGGCAAAAGAGCCCTGTCGCGATGGACTTTTTTAGGCGGGCGGAGAGGTGGGTGGGCATGTTGCAATTCGCGGAAGGAGGTGGCGTAAGTTTCGGAGTAAACCTAGACAATCCCGAGTTTAGCCCAAGTGGCCGACCCGTGAATTTTGAGCGAAGAACTGGCGTCCGAGACTACGCCTTCGCCCCGCCAAAGGACTGGTCCGGTGATGCTGTTCCAAGCCGCCCACAACGGTCGCATCTTTCCAAACTGAGCGTACTGGTTTCACGAACGACGGTTCATCTCCGAGAACTGCCGCAAATGGATCAAAGTTGTATCTCGCCGTTTGGTGTGCTTATCAAATCAGTGATTCCGCTGTTTAGGTTTTATAGGACCGCGTGTTCATGGAATCGAACACCCATGGCTAGCTGCGAGCGATGGCGTTCCTCGTGAACGGTGGTGTCGATGTCGGAATTCCACCGAAGTCCGTCGTCAATGGTTTGGCTTCGATCAGCGACTGACTTTACCCTGCAATCCAGTCCTGGTGACGTTTGGATTGGGAACCACCACGATCACCATGCCTTTGCGTGGAGGCTCACTTAGCCGTTGGCGAGGTGTTCGTCCGATTGGACGGGTGGAATGAAGCGTTCGACTTGAACGTTGGTGACCCGCAAGTTGCCGCTTTCCAAGTTGAAACCGAGTGCGCCGTGATTGAACGTTTGGTCCGCGAGTGAAAGTAGCACGTGCCCACCGACGGACACTTCGATGTAGCTGCCGTATGCGATCAGTTGCAGTTCGACTTCGCCGCGAACTTCACGTTCCCAGTATCCTGCCTGCAGGCTTTGGAACTGCATCGTTTCTTCACCCGACCCGTCTGGACCGCTGCCCCAAGCACGTAGCTGGGCAACACCTTTGAACAAATCCAGCGACAAGTAGTATCCGTCGTGAGATTCGCGATCGAGTCGAAATGCAACGCCGCATTTGCCCTCGACCATCATCTTCATATGGCATCGCAACCGGAAGCAACTGAGGTCTTCTTCCAACGCGAAACACTGAAAGCCGGATTCACAATCCAAGTCGAACGAGTTGTCGTTTGATGTGCGAGCGGACTGGCATTCGACTGGTTTGATCGGCGAGAGCTTTTCAACTGGGACCTCACTTTCAACTAAAGAGTCGAAGCCCTCAAACGTCCGGACTTCCAGTTGGCCGTTTGGCAAACGACAAATGCGTTTGGGCGGTGGCATCAAATTACCGGTTTGTCGGTCTGCACCGCCCGGCGTGAAGAAGCTCCATAGCAGAATCCCTTTGTCATCGGTCGTGATTCGACCGGCATAGTTTCCGCTGGCAAGCAACACGTTGTCCGCGTAGGTTCGCCAGGGTTTGCCGATCTTCTCCGTATGCCAATACCGAATTTTCGCGTCTTCACGCATGCTGCCGACGAGGTAATAGTCGCCGTTGATCTTGAACAGGTTCGGGACTTCGATGTCGTCATACAGTCCTGGATGATGAAGCGGCGGACGTTGCTCGAACTTGTTCGGCTGAACTTCTTCCATCACCGCGACGCAGCCTCGACGAACGATTGGGCCGTGGTTGACTCGTCCGGCGGCCAGCAACCAACCGCGACCGTTTTCGTGGTAGTAGTACGGGTCGCGCCATGACACCCAGTTGCGAGCCTCGTCGATTTCAGACTCGTAGTGTTCACGGTCGGGGCTGAGAGGAAAGCAGCTCTTCATATCTTGCTTGAACGGCGGTTGCGGCGGCCGACCAGGCAAATCGTATGGCAATGCCGATCGGCGATCTTCCCACGCGACGGGAGCTTTGGTCCAACAATAGAGATCATCGCTCTCGGCCATCCCGAGTCTCTGTTTCGCACCGTGGTCTCGGCGAGACAGCCCGGTGTAGAACATCCGCCACGATCCAGGCCGGTGCGGGTTGGGGCTGACATGCATGGTCCACAGCATCGAGTCATCCCAGCTGCCGGGATCACCGATGAACAGCGCGTTTTCGACTCGCCGCCAAGAGAAGCAGTTGTTGCTGACCGCGTGTGCGATGAAATCGTGATTCGGAAGAACGAGGTGAAACAGATGGTAGATGCCATCGTGATAAAGAATATCGACGTCACCGAGAGTCTTTCGGGTGCCGGCTGTTTCTGAATACATGCAGATCGAAAGTTTTGAGAGTAAACGGTTTTGCCCGACGAAGATCCGTTTCGCCTGAGCAGGGTCGGTTTGGATGAGTGCTGAGTGGATGAACCAGATTGTGGCTAAGTTGGTGAATTCAATCGATCTGATTCTTGCAACCGAGTTCGGCCCAGTGGGGCGACTCAGTGTAGATCGCGGCAAATTCACTTCGCGTCGTCTGGGTTGGTGAAAGCTACAATTCCGATGCGAACAGTCTTGCGCACAGGCCCAATGTTGAACGCCAAGCGGTGTGCTCGGGAAGTCCGAGTTCGCAGTTTGGCAAGAGTGACTCGTACCAGTCGCTGAACTTTTGGATGGTCGGTTGATCGTGGATGACCACAGACAGTTCATAGTTGAGAAAGAACGATCGCACGTCAAAGTTGGCGGAACCAACCACGGCGGTGAAGTCGTCTACGATGCCAAGTTTCGCGTGCACCATGCTGTCCTGGTATCGGTACAGCCTGGCACCGAGGTATTGCAGGTCGTCCATGTAATCGATGCGAGCGTAATCGACCGGAGCAAGGTCGCTGTCCTCCGGCACAAGGATGCGGACATCGATGCCGCGGCGACATGCGGATTCCAAACACCTCATCGACTGTGCGGTTGGAACGAAGTAGGGCGTGCAGATCCAAACGCGTTCTTCGGCACGATTGATGGCGTAGTTCCAAAAGTCTTCCAGGATTTCCTCGGGGCCGTCGGGACCAATTGGCATCACCGTCATGCGAGTATCCTCGGGATGCGTCGGTGGATGAGGGCATTCATAGTCGACCGGCGGCAACTTCTCCTCGGCGACGAAGTTCCAATCGCTGCAAAAGACCGCTTGCAGCTGTGCCGCCGCGGGGCCTTCGATGAGAACGCTCATGTCGACCCAGCGTTCATCGTCCTCGTTGATGTCGAGTTCTTCTTCGACCAAGTTGGCTCCGCCCAAGATCGCACGACGACCATCGGCCACGGCAAGTTTGCGGTGGTTGCGGAAATTCAGATAGGCAAGCCGGCTGAGTTGCGACATCGGCTTGAAACGCATCGCGCGACCGCCCGCTTCGCGAATTTGTTCGAGTTGTTCGTCGGACATCAGGAACGAACCGAAACCGTCACATAGCAATCGCACCTGGACCCCTTCGCGAGCCCGGGCGCAGAGCCGTTCCACAATCCGCTGGGTGCTTTTTCGTTCATCCATGATGAAGGTCATCACGTACAACACATCTTGAGCTTGATCGATCAATTCCAGATAGGCGTCGAGAACATCGTTGGTACGGTGGAGCAAGCGGACTTGGTTTCCAATTGTCGGGGAACGCAACCCTCGTTTTTCGAGCATTCGTTCCAAGCCGGACCGTGAGCAATCGCTGCCATCCGCCGCTGCCGGCAAATCGACCAGCTTGCGCTGTGAGTGTTCAGCGGAGATTTTTCGGCCTCCCAGCCACAGGAATAGGACCAGCCCAATCGGCGGTGAGAGCAAAACGAGTCCGAGCCAGCCGAGTCGGCCCACATTG
>NZ_DDGH01000048.1:89081-113721 GCF_002337565.1 Rhodopirellula sp. UBA1907
CCAGCCGAGTCGGCCCACATTGTGGCGTTCTTCGTGGCGAATCACCGTCATTGCGACGATCGTTAGAAACGCTCCCAGCACACTGCTGATGTAGGCGACAATCCAAATCATTCGGAACCTTGGTCGAGAGGGCAAATTAGGAAGGTAGGAGGTGTCCGATCCGCAGCCAAAGAGGCAGGATTCGTGCCAACCAAGTCAGGCAAACTGAGATGTGCTCAATAACTGACGCCGATGGAGGAAGATAATCGAGTTTGCACGTTGGTGTTTGGCTCGTGATCCGTGGCGATTTCCCAAGTTTTACAGCGGGAACAACGAGGGGACCGCCTTCAGAAGTGGCTGAGCTGATCTGTCGCCGATCGGGTGATTTTTGTTAATTCCCAGCCTGAAAGTGTTCGCTTCCGCTGTTTTGATACAGACCCAGTGATTCCAACCCGTCTGACACGCACGATTCTCTTCGAAATCCTTCGGATCTTCGTCGTTGCGCTCGTCGTGTTGACGCTGCTGATTCTGCTGATCGCGGTGGGACGTGAGTTGTTCCGCAAGGGATTGGGAGCGATGGCTGTTCTGCAGTTGTTGCCGTTCGCGATTCCGATTTCCTTGCAGCACGCGGTTCCTGCAACGGCGTTGTTTTCCGTCTGTTGCGTCTACGGCCGAATGGCTGCTGATGGTGAGATTTCGACTGTCAAGGCGTCAGGCATTTCGCCGCTCAGATTGCTGCAGCCGGCGATCGTCTTTGCCGCTTTGCTCAGTCCAGTCGCGGTGTATTGCAGCGACATGGCGGTTTCTTGGGGAAAACCCGGCGTCAAACGAGTCGTGCTGCTCTCGATCGAAGACATCGCTTACCGGTTGCTGGAACGCGATCACTCGTACACATCCGATCATGGATTCTCGATCCACGTTCGCGAAATTGACGGTCGCCGAATGATTTCGCCTCGGGTGTCCGTTCGCGGCAAAGGCGACGATGCTTTCACCGTGACCGCGAGTGAAGGCCAATTGATGATGGACGAGGAGACTCAATCTCTCGTTCTGAAATTGGTCGACAGCCAGTTGATTCGCGGAAAAGGTCTGCAAGGCGATTTCCCGGGCGAACGTCAATTCGAGATTCCGATTGGCAACGCGTTGGAAGAAGACGATATCTCCACCCGAAGTCCGAGTGAGTTGCCTCTTCGTTTGATTCGAAACGAACGACTTCGCCAGCGAGAACGCACTCACGCGAAAATTGGCGAGTTGGCGGCGTTCACCGGATTCTCTTTGCTGACATCACGACCGGCGGAGATTGGCGGCGAGAAATCTTCGGCGATTCAATCAAGTTTGAAATCGAGCCGGCATCGTCTGACCCGATTGCAGACCGAACCTTGGCGTCGTTGGGCGGAAGGTTTCACGTGTTTCTTCTTTGTGCTCGTTGGTGCACCGCTGGCGATCGTCGCGAAGACCAGTGACTACTGGACGACGTTCGGGATGTGCTTTCTGCCGACGATCTTGGTTTATTACCCGCTTTACTTGCTCGGGTTGGACCAGGCGAAAGCGGGTGACATGCCGCCGTATGGCGTTTGGATCGGCAACGTGGTTCTGTCCGGCGTTGGCATGATGTTGATCGCTCGGGTTCGGCGGTACTAAGATCCGCTGCGCCGAAAAGCGTTTCCTGCGAGTTCTTTCCGTCGGGGTGGTTTTGCTTTTACAATCGCAGCATCGTTTGTATTCGATGCCCGTTGCCCGCCCGAGGATCTTTCATGTTGTGCTGCTGTCTTGATGTCCGTCGCTTCGTTTCTTCGAAGTTGCCGGCGTTGTTCGCCTTTGGATTGTTTGCTGGTTTAATTGGGACAGCCCCGGTTGCCCAAGCCGAAGTGCAGACACAAACCATTGTCTACAACGATGGCGACGTGGTGCTAGAAGGGTTCTTGGCGTTCGATACCAGTGTGCGACCCGCCGGCACGAAAGCGGATTCAGGCAAGCCAGGGGTTTTGGTCGTTCATCAATGGATGGGCCTGACCGATTACGAACGTCGCCGGTGCCGTCAATTGGCTGAACTGGGGTACATCGCGTTCGCTCTGGATATCTATGGTCGTGGGGTTCGTCCCGCTGACACCGGTGAAGCGGCTGAGTTCTCAGGGAAGTACAAGAGCGATCGAGAACTCTATCGTCGCCGACTGAACCTGGGTTTGGAGCAACTTCGCAAGGCAGACAATTTGGCCTCGGATCAGGTGGCAGCGATCGGATACTGCTTTGGCGGAACCGGGGTGATTGAGCTGGCACGCAGCGGAGCGGACGTCAACGGCATCGTCAGCTTCCACGGTGGTTTGGATTCGCCAACACCGGAGGACGGAGCCAACATCAAAGCCCGGATCTTGATCTGCCACGGTGCCGATGACCCTTACGTGCCGAAGGAAGACATCGAAGCAACGATCGCTGAGTTCGATGCGAACGATGTCGATTGGCAAATGAATGTTTACGCCAACGCGGTTCACTCATTCACGCAGCCGATGGCGGGCAACGACAACAGCAAAGGCGCGGCGTACAACGAGAAGGCCGACCATCGATCGTGGGACGCGATGCGAGTCTTCTTCCACGAATTGTTCGCTGCCAAGCCGGTTGAGTGAGCGTCGCGGATCTGCCGCGATTTGCATACGTGTGGAGCACACAACGAAGTGTTGTGTGCTTCACCGTTTGGATGCTTCGCCAATGCGTGAGACCGTTCCGGCAACACTTGCGAGAAGCGAGTTGCCAAGTACCTCTTGAGAATCAGCCTACTGGCGACGGTCGCGACGCGAAGCATCCATTTCGCGAGATTTGCGTTGGGCCTTTTGCTTGTTTTTGAATCGCTTCTTGCGTTTCTCGTCTTTCAAACGAGCGGCTTCTTCCGCTTCGACCATCGCCTTTTGCGTGAGGATGCGTTCTCGTTGCATCGTTGCGGGGGTCTCGAGCGTAAGCCGGCCCAGGCCACCCGTGCGATATTCCTGAATCAGGATTCTAGAGGCTCGTTCCAGATCGACTCGGTTGTTGCGGCCAAGGCAACCTCGCCGGCGCCCGATGTCTTCGATGACCGCCATTTCGGTGTCGGCAACCGACTCGAGGTCAAAGCGGGCGGCCAACCGATCGGGGTACTGTTCCATGAAATACCGGGCGGCGAAAAAGCCCACGTCGGTGTAGTCCATCGCGGTGTCTTTGATGGATCCGATCAACGCCAGTCGATAACCGCTGCTGACGTTGTGAACCTTTGGCCAGAGCATTCCCGGCGTGTCCCACAGGATCACTCCATCGCCGATATCGACACGCTGTTGATGCTGGGTCACCGCGGGCGTGTTGCCCGTTTTTGCGACCTTGCGACCAGCCAGGAAATTGATGATCGTTGATTTGCCGACGTTGGGAATTCCCATCACCATCGCATTGATGGATCGACCCTTTCGATGAGGGCACATGCCGATCAACGCGGATTTCAATCGGCGGATGGTTGGCACGTCATCTGTCGTGACCGAGCGAGCTCGCGTGGAGCTCGAATTATTCAAGGCATCCAACCACTCTTCGGTCAGGTGTGGATCGGCCAAATCGGATTTGGTCAGGACTTTCAAACAGGCTTTGTCACCGCGAATGTCGGCCAGCATCGGGTTTTCGCTCGAATAGGGAATCCGAGCGTCGATGATCTCCATCACCACATCCACTTTTGGCAATGCGGCCTGGATTTCCAGCCGAGCTTTGTGCATGTGGCCGGGGAACCATTGAATCGACATGGTCAGGGCGTTTCGTGTGGAGCGGGGGCGACCGGCTGAGTCGGTCAATCGAATGGTTCGATCATTCCCGACGGCACGAGTCCGATTTGGAAGCCCGCCCAGTGTCACACACCGGGATGGATTTTTCTAACCCTGTTTCGAATTCTGGCGTCCGCCGTTTCGCGATCAAGCAGCCGGGGCGGCCAGAGGGGCCTGCGGCTTGGCGGTGAGCAAGCCGTAGATCGCGATCACCACGAAACAAATCAGCGGCAAAACGAAGGACATGTTGAGCGACCATGTGTCGATTAAATAGCCTTGCAGCGGCGGCATGATGGATCCACCGGCGATCGCCATCACCAACCCTGCGGCACCCAACTTGGCGTCGTCGCCCACTCGATCCAGGGCGATGCCATAGATCGTTGGGAACATCAACGACATGCAGCCTGAGACACCGACGAGAGCCCACAAGCCCACAATGCCACCGACGAACATGACGGGAACCAACAACCCGATTGCACCAACGGCCAAAACCATCAGCAGGGCTCCGGGGCGAACATATTTCAGCAGGAATGTGCATACGAATCGGGCCACTGCAAACAAGACCATCGAATACAGCGTGAACGACGATGCGGCAGTGGCGGCGTCTCCGGCGGACATCCCATCGGCCATGAAAACCCCTTTGCCGTACTGGGCAGTGAAGGTCCAGCACATGATTTGCGCACCGACATAAAACGCTTGAGCGATCACACCGCCGACATATCGCGAATTCGCCATCAGACGCCCGATTGTTCCGCCGATATCGAGCGATCCATCCGAGTCCTGGTTGCGTGGCATCTTCTTGACCAAAATCAGCACAAACATGGTCACGATCACCAACCCAATGGCCACGTAAGGACCCCGTACAATCGCCAAGTCCGAGAACTTCATGGCATCAAATTCTTCGATGGGCAACTCCGCTCGTTTGGGACCATCCAATGAATTGATGTTTGAAAGGATGGCGTACTTCGCGGTAAGGATGCCAACGATCGATCCAAGTGGATTGAACGACTGAGCCAGGTTCAGACGCTGAGTCGCGGTTGAGGCTGGCCCCATCGAAAGGATGTAAGGGTTGGCACTGGTTTCCAGAAAACTCAAGCCGCAGGTCATTACGAAGAAAGCGATCAAGAACGGCATGAACTCGCCAACGCTGGCGGCGGGAATGAATGCCAAACCGCCGAGGGCGTATAGCGCTAGTCCGACCAGCAAGCCGGTTTTGTACGAGAACCTTTTGATGAACAAAGCGGCGGGCAACGCCATGAAGCAGTAACCGCCGTAGAAGGCGAACTGGACGAAGGAGCTGGCAAAGTTGCTTTGGTTAAAAATCCGTCCAAACGCTTCCACCAAAGGGTTGGTGATGTCGTTGGCAAATCCCCACAGGGCAAAACAGAACGTCGTCAGAACAAACGCGACCAAGTAACTCTTGGGAACCACTTCAGCCTCGGTTTGTGGTTCAGCGACGATTGGTTCAGCCATGAGTTTCCGGGGGAGAGGTTGGAGGAATGAAGAAAGAGAAGTCCACGCCAATGGTTGGGGCGTGGATCAAGCAAATCATAACGGCTCGAATCAGACGTATGGGTACGACGCGTCAATCAAACCGTCGCGTTTCATCGATGTCCAAAACTCAGCCGGAGGCTCGGCCGAAACCAGTTGAACATTTTGAGCGATGCGATCGGGTTTGCTGCTGTTCAAGGCGGTTGCTACGACACCGGGTGGCGACATGCCGAAGGCAACGCAAGCTTCGGCTGGACGAACACCATGTTGCTCGCAGTGACCATGGAATCGTTGACGCCAAGAAATCAGTTCCTGGTCTTCGACGCTTTCGCCGGTGACTTTTCGATAGTCGTAGTAGTCGCCTCCGGTCAAAAAGCCCGCGTGGAAAACCGCTGAGTTGATCACGCTGACACCTTGAAGACGCATCGTTTCAACGAAGTCCAGCAACGATTGCGGATGAGTCCGAATGGTCAGACTGGTTGCAAGCATGACCCAGTCCAAGGGAAAGGCTCGAGCGAGTTCTTCCGAGACACGCCAGTCTTTCGAGCCAACGCCGATCGCCAAAACATCACCGCGGTCACGCAGTTCGCTTAACGCTTGGTAGGCACCCAGGATGTCGTCCCAGCGTCTTTGACGATCGTTTTTGTCGGTTGCTGCGGCCAAGTACTCGTCCGGGTCGTGGACAGATACCAGCTGAGGTCGGTAGGGAGCGAGTAGCTCGCATCCCTGTTCCCAGCATCTCAGAATGCCGTCGTAACTGATGTCTTGGACCGCATCATGTTCGAGCCCAACCCATGCACCGGGTTCAAACGTTGGTTCCGGCGTCGTCAAAGCCACTCGCCGCCAACCGAGTTTGTTGCTAATCAAAATTTGATCGGGAGCAACGTTCAGTGAACGCAGTGCATCCGCCATGCTTTCCAACGCCAAGCCCGCGCCGTACTTGCCGGCTGAGTCTGCGGCGACGACGCCCTCGCAATGTTCAAACCATTCCGAAACGATGGACCGCTTGGTATCGCGGTCGACCGCTTGGTAGAGATTGCCCAGTGCGCTGGTGCCAAAGATGATTGGCGGCAGCATGTTGCCTATGGTTGGCACGGCGGCCTTCGCAACTCGTCGAGACACGGTGGACTCTGGCATTACTGGGTGACCTTCAGGACGTAAGCAAACTTGGACGCTTTGTCCTTTGGGAGTGAAACGGTCACGCCCGATGCGTTTCGTTCCCAACTCAGTTCTTTGTCGAATCCGAGCAGTTGGATGGTGTTGATCTCTTCCGGATACAGATCGCTGCCCTGAGCCAGGGTTTTGATCGTGATCTGGTTGTCCTCAGGCCACTTCAATCCATGCACGTACAAGATGTTGTCGCGGGTGGTGAATCGCAGGTCTTCTGATGTGAAGGGTTTGTCCTTGGACTCGGAAACGTGACCTGTCGAGACCGACGTCGGTCCTTCACCAAAGGTCTTCCAGTAGGTCGTTTCGTAGATGGCCTCACCGTTGGTCTTTAGCCAATCGCCGATTGCCTTCAGGATCGCCTGGTCTTCTTCGGGGATGGTTCCATCGGCCCGAGGTCCCACGTTCAACAGCAGGCAACCGTTCTTGCTAACAATGTCGACCAAGTCGTTCACCAAACGCTCGGGAGTTTTGTAGCGTTGGTTTTGCGTGTATCCCCATGAACTGGAGCTCACCGCCGTATCGGTTTGCCAGAAAGGCTTGCGGATCTCAGCCATCTTGGAGCGTTCTTTGTCCAAGACCGCGGCGGATTCGGGAAACGCATTGAACTTGTAGTTGATGATGCCGAGGTCGGAATCTTTCGCCGTCGTTTTGTTGTAGTAGTAGGCTGCGAATTTTTGCAGGTGCTCGGCGTACGTGTTGTTGAGGTAAGTCGAGTCGCCGTGTTTCGGGGTGATACCAAAGTCGAACCAGAACACATCCGGTTTGTACTTGTCCACCAGTTCGCACGACCGAGCCAACCAATCGTCTTTGAATTGTTCGTCTTGAGGCGTGAAGTTGTGTTGGTAGTCCCATGCATTCTCTTCAAACAAGAAGGGCATTGGACGACCATAGAGGTCAGCGTACTGTGGGTCAGCGTTGTCGAACGATTCGTCACGCACGTAGAACATCCAGTTGAATGCCCGGTGACTGCTGACGCCGAACTTCATGCCCTCTGAACGAACCGCTTCGGACAGTTCCTGAATCACGTCGCGTTTGGGGCCCATTTCGGATGCGTCCCAGCGAGTGAACGCACAGTCGTACATCGGGAATCCGTCGTGATGCTCGGCAACTGGGATGACGTATCGAGCTCCGGTGTCTTTGAAGAGCTGGGCCCAAGCTTCCGCGTCAAACTTTTCTGCTTTGAATTGCGGGATGAAGTCTTTGTAGCCAAACGTTTTGTGAGGGCCGTAGGTATCGATGTGATGCTGGAAGAAATTGTCACCACGGCGGTCACGATTGATGTACATCTGCCGTGGGTACCATTCGCTACCGTACGCGGGAACGCTGTAGGCTCCCCAGTGAATGAAGATGCCAAATTTTGCATCCTTGTACCACTGCGGAATCTCGTACTTCTCAAGCGAATTCCAGTCGGCTTCGAAGGGACCATCGGCGATGGTCGCGTGGATGTCCTTGAGTGCTGGCTCAACTTCTGGGTGAGGCAGTGTCGCCGGGTGAGGCTTCGTCTGGTCTTGCGCCACGGCGGTTTGGAGTGTGATACACGCCAACATGGACATCAGTGTCGTCCGAAATTTCATGCTGCAGCTCATCGAAAGGCGGGGCAACGCGGGGATTAGTGGGGGAGGAAACGTCTTCAGGGAGCGTTTCAGTCGGATTAGTTTCCACTGAGCCCGCCGGAATCCCATAGCCGAGTTTGAATTTTCCATGCGGATTTTTAAACTGGCGAAAGCGGCGGGCAATCAGTTCTCGTTCGGCGCAGCAGGCACCGACAATTCGCGGTTGGAAATCGCCAGATCGCGATCAGGGGCGGGCTTCGTAGAGAAGCTTGCCTTCGTCGTTGTAGAATTTGATCAGCAAGCCTTCGCCTGCGGTGATCGATAGAAAACCGCCGCTGGGTTCCGGTGAGATGAATGGTTGCCGGATCAAAGCATCGGGATCAGTGCCTCTTCGCGATCCCGGCAACACGCCCATGCGAGAGTTTTCGTCATTCAAGGCACCGCAAGCAAACTCTTGAATGCCAGACGGATGAATGCTGTGGTACTGCCAGTGTCGGTCGCCGCACATCGTCATGAAGTGATCAATTTCGTTGGATTCCAACCACTCGAAAAATTCATTCGCCTCGTGTCGAAAGCCTTTCAAGTTGGCGTGGTTGTCTTTCTTGTAGGCGTCGTCGGGGCCGACCAAAGGCGTTGGCGAAATCAGCAATTTCCATTTCGCGTCGCTCGCTTTCAACGTGCTCTGCAGCCATTGCTTTTGCTCGCTTCCCCACAATGTCTTCTCTGGGCCATCCTTCATGCGATTGGGCGATCGGTAGTCGCGACCTTCGGTCAACCAAATTTGAAGGTGCTTGTTGACGCGAAAAGTGCGATAGGTCGGTGAGTCTTGATCGCCCGCGGGAACGATCGGCAATTGTTCTCGAAAGACATCGATTCCGGTTTGCGGAAGCGGCAGGCGGTCTTTGTCGTGGTCCGAATCGTTGAAACGGAAGTCATGGTCGTCTTTGGACCAATACCCTGGAGCTTCTTTCAAAAAATCGATCAGACGCGGGAAGCGAAATTGTTCGTGCCAGCATTTTCGGAGTTGCGATAGCGTCTCTGCATTTCGATAGGGATTGTCGTAGTAGACAATGTCGCCGGTACCGACGAAGAATGCTGGCGAGAGTTCTTTCATGTGGACCAACGACGGGTAACCCAATCGCTTGTCCTCTTCCGTGGCGGTCAGTGGACCGGATGATTTGGCTTTCTTGCCGTGCAAGAACTTGTTGTAGTTCATGCAACTGAAAACCAGGAACTCAACGTCCGCCTCGGAATCTTCGGCCGGAAGAGTTTGGAATTGACCGGTTGGTTCGAGCGGACGTTCTTCGGTCGCGATGGAAACCAAAGCTCGATAGTAGTAACGCGTTCCTGGCGTGAGTGACGACACTTGGTGCCGCACGATGAAGTCGTTGCCAGGTTCCGCGGTCAAAAGATCGCTTGTTTGCGACGATTTAAAATCTGGGCTGGCGGACCATTCGAAACGGACTCTTCCCGCACGTCCGGGCAAGTCCCCGGTTTCGTCCAATCCTTCTCTCGCGGTCAGTCGCGTCTGCAGCAACACGCTGGTCGAAGTGACTTCGCCAGACATCACGCCTTGGCCTAGGAAATACTGCTGTGCTTGAACCAGAGATGGGCAAAGAAGCAGCGCGAGAAAGACCAAAGCAAGACGTGATCGCATCATTTCAACTCAAGCAAAGAGCACTGGGAAGTTACGCAGGAACAACTCGGAATTCACTCGGCTGAGGCGGTGGCTTCGTCGAGTTGTCCAGCGGCCCAGAGCACACCACGCGAAACGAGATCCATGTAGCGAGCGTCGGCGACGGTTTCGTTTTGGTGACCGAGCGAAGTGCTGAAGATTCGCGTTTTATTTGGGCCGTATTCGTTGGTCCAAGCAACGACGGCGGTGGCTTCTTTTGCTTTGGCGTTTGGGTTTTGCTTCAGCTGTCTCTTGTTTGGCGGCGTCTCTTGGATGCCCTGGATCAAAGCCGAGGCACCATCAAACACACGAATGTTGTTGTAGAGCTCTTCGTTGATGGTCGTCCAGTCTTCCATGCCAGCGGTGATGGGGTGTTTGTCCAAGTGTTTGATGTCGATTGGGAACTTGGGACCGTGGCCGGTCGATTGCAATCCGAGCATTTCGTACCAGCCCGCATTGTCGGCACCGTCTTGAACCGGTTTGCGGAAGTCGTCCCAACGATAGCTGTGCATGGCGCAGTGAAGGTTCACGGCTGGCACGCCATCGAGGTGCTGTTTCAAAATTCGATTCACGTAGGGCTTTTCGATGACGTCGGCTGAACACTCGTCGTGAATCACAACGTCATAACCGTCTGCCCAATCGTCGGACTCGTAAATGTCGAATCGTGCTCGGGTGGTCGTGTTGTCGCTCAACACAACCGTGACCTTCGCATTGATTCGCTCCTCCAATCCCTCTTTCAGAATCTTTGTTTGGCTGGTGTAGTCGTGGCAGCAACCGCCGGCGACGAGCAGCACTTGAAGCAGCTTCTTTTCGGATGAAGCAGCGGCGTCTTCCCCGTGAGTCGCACTCGCAACGAAGAAGGGAGACAGGAGGGCGGCAATCGCGAGAAGGATGAACTTTTGCATCGTGATGTGAATTTGAGGTGGGTCGAAAGATCGGAAGGTTTCGTATTGTAAACGACCAGTCAGGTATTTGGTTGGGGTAAGGTGTTTTCTGCTGAAATCAAACCCCACAGGAATGCGTTCCATGAAGCGTCGTCGATTGAATCACCTCCGCAGCGATACCCATGCGGAATTTCGTTCTTCAGCAGTTTTCTGCTGTTTGCTATTGGTCTTTTCTCTGGGCGGAGGGACTGCCGTGATCGGCCAGGAATCGAATCCATTGGAGAACGCAACGGTGAAGACGCCGGTGGGGGCTGCCGAACCGGTGACAGCCGCGGAGATTTACGGTGAAGGGGTCCGTTCGACGGAGCACCTGACACCCGCCGAGGAGATGGCAGGGTTCCACCTGCCGCCCGACTTCGAGGTTCGGCTCTTTGCATCTGAGCCCGACATTGCCAAGCCGTTGAATATGGCGATGGATTCAGAGGGAAGTCTCTGGGTGACCAACAGTGTTGCTTATCCATATCCGGTGGCATCGAACGAGAAAGGCCCCGATTCAGTCAAGGTCTTAAAAGACACTGATGGAGATGGGGACGCCGATTCGATCAGGACATTCGCGGATAGTTTGAACATCCCAATGGGAGTGCTGCCCTACGGAGATGGGTGTTTGTGCTTCAGTATTCCAAACATTTGGTTCCTCCGTGACACTGACGGCGATGGAACGTGTGATAAACGAGAGGTCGTCTTGGGGCCGTTTGATACGACCCGAGACACGCACGGCATGATCAATTCCATGCGAGATGGTGGTGATGGTTGGATCTATGCTTGTCATGGATTCAACAATCAAAGCCGAGTTGCCGGAACGGATGGGCACGTTGTCACGATGCACTCAGGCAACACGTTCCGTTTCCGGCCCGATGGGAGTCGGGTGGAGTTGCATACACGCGGACAAGTCAATCCGTTTGGAATGACCAGGGACGAATGGGGGTATTGGTATTCGGCGGACTGTCACAGTAAACCGATCACCCAACTGGTCGCCGGTGCATGCTACCCGAGTTTTGGTCGGCCACATGATGGGCTGGGGTTTCTGCCGCCGATGATGGATCATTTGCATGGCAGCACGGCGATTTCTGGCATTCAATTCTTCCCGCCGAACTCGCCGGTCATTCCACTTCGGAACTGTTTTATCAGCGGCAACGTGATGACGTCGCGTTTGAATTGGAACCATCGCGAGTTCGTTGGGGCGACGGCGAAGGGGCGTGCGCTGCCTGATTTTTTGACCAGCGATGACCCTTGGTTTCGGCCTGTGGATATTCAGGTTGATGAACAAGGAAACATCTACGTCGCGGATTTCTACAACAAGATCATTGGCCACTACGAAGTGCCGTTGGAACATCCGGAGCGAGATCGAACGAGTGGTCGCATCTGGCAGATTCGGTACACGGGCGCGGCGATCGATGGTGATGAATCGACCGGCGAAGAGCAGCGGTTGGTATCAGAACTTCGAATGGCTTCAGAAGACAATGCGGACGCTATGGCATTGACGCGGGTTCGTGAGCTCTTAACGCACGAAAGTGCCCATGTTGTGCGAATAGCGGCGGAGTGTATCGGACGACGCGGCGACACCACTGACGTGGCTGGATTGCTTGCAACGCTATCTCTGGTTGATGACGCGGACGTTGTGCTGCGGCAAACGATCCGTATCGCCATTCGCGATTTGTTGCAGCGAACGCCAGGTGACGATCCGTTTTGGAAATCGGTGCCTGGCGCGGAAGCCGTCTCGGTCATGCTGGGGCTGAAGCGAAACGAAGTGGTCGATCCGATCTTGGCATATTTGGGAACAGCGACGCAGGACGATGGCGAGCGAACGTCGAGCCAAGCCTTGTTCAGCCACGCGGTGTCTTTGGCTCAACCAGACCAAGTGGATGCTTGTGTTGAGCTGGCCAAGCAAATGGCAGGCGGCGATACGGAGCAGGCATTCGATTGGTTGCATCTGATCAGTGACGCGGTCGGCTCCCAGTCGACGAGTGTCCCAGCGTCGATTCGAGCTTGGGCACTGGAATTGATTGAATCCGAATGGAACGCATTGACCGCTGACGGCGAAGCTTCGGTCGGTTGGTTTGGTTCCGGCGGTCGCGATTGGGGAACCGAGCAGCGTTTGACATATGTCGCACCGTCGCTGGCGGAACGCGACGAGTTTGCTGAATTGGTGAGCAGCTTTCCGCTTGGTGAGACGTACACCGGAATGTTTGCAAGCGATTGGTTTGAGGCACCCGAACGAATTCAATTTCGATTCGCTGGGCACAATGCTCGACCAGGACAAGCCAATCCGGAGCAGAACTTCGTTCGTCTTCGTTCAGCAAAAACAGGCGAGGTGCTGCGGCAGGTGATGCCTCCTCGCTCGGATGTCGCGGAGCTGGTCGTTTGGGACACCCGCGATGTGATTGGTCAGTTGGTGCGAATCGAAGCGGTCGACGGTGACTCTGGCACAGCCTACGCGTGGTTGGCGATCGGTGACTTCACGCCGAAAAGACTTGGTCCTTCGGGATCGTCTCGTCGTTGGGCGAGAGTGTTCGACTGGGTTGAACGACTCGAACTTTCCGAATTTGAGCGTCATGTAAAAGAACTGTTGGTTGATGAACGCTATGGTGTGCTGGCACGGTTGAATGCCGCAGGCACGGTAGCGAATCTGAAAGGCAAACCTGGAATGTCGACGCTCGCTCAGTTCGTGTCGGCGGAAATTGGGCGAGTGGATTTGGCGGAGTCGATTGTTGTCGCGATTGAGGATGAGCGGTGGGACACGATTGATCTGCTAAAGCAATTGGGACCACATCTGAGTGCTTCGCAACAACGCAAACTGGTGCTGAACTGGATTGCAAGCGGTGCTGAGTTGGCGGGTTTGTTTTCAGTGATTGAGTCGGGGGTGTATGCCGCCGAAGTCTTAGTCGATGCGGACGTGCAGCAAGCGATGGAGCCAAAGCTGAACGAAGCTTTGCGTGAGCGAATGAAAGAGTTGACGGAAGGGATCGTCGTTGACTCGGGACGGATGGAGAAGTTGAGCCAGTTGCTCGCGTCAGTTCGAAGCATGGATAGCGACGCGGTGAAGGGCAAAGCTGTGTTCACAAAGCACTGCCAAACTTGTCACCAGCTTCGCGGAGAAGGAAGTTTGGTCGGACCGCAGTTGGACGGAGCCATTACGCGAAGTGTGGAGCGGTTGCTCGAGGATGTGGTGCTTCCGGATCGCAACATTGACCAAGCATTTCGAACGCAGAGTTTGCTGCTAGATGATGGCCGTGTACTGGTTGGTTTGGTTGCCAGCCAGGACGACGAATTGATTCGTTTGACCACGTCGGATGGGAAGACTCAGGAGGTTCGCGTCGACAGCGTGGAAGCTCAGCAAGCGTCTCAGCGTTCGTTGATGCCCAACAATCTTTCCGAGTTGATGACCGAGCGTGAATTGGTGGACTTGATGGCCTACCTGAAGGCTTCGCCTGGGCATTAAACGAAGGTTGTGGGAATGCTTGGGTTTGCCGGAAAGCAATTGTTAGCTGCCCAGCGGCGCATGAAAAACCCCGGCATCGAATCAGATGCCGGGGTTGAATGATCAATCAGTGTTGCTTCGGTTCAGAAGCGATCAGTCGCGATCGCGTCCGCCGCCGCTACGACGTGGGCCGCGTCCGCGACCTCCGCCGCCTCCACCGCCGCTTCCGCCACGTCGACGACGTGGACGATCTTCACCGTCGCCACCGCCTTCTCCGTCGCCGCCACCTTCGCCTTCAACGGCCAAAGGATCTTCTTCGCCGAGCTCTTCAAGAGCTTTGCGACGGCTGAGCTTCACGCGATCGTGCTCGTCAACATCGATGACCAAGACCTTCATGGCGTCGCCAACGGCGATCACTTGGTCGAGGCTGCTGATGTATCCGCCACTCATTTCGCTGATGTGAACCAGTCCATCGCGACCGGGAAGGATTTCAACGAAGGCACCAAACTCTTTGATGCTGCTGACGGTACCGTCGTAGATCTTGCCGATCTGAACGGTGGCCGTGCAGGCTTCGACCTGACGCATGGCTTCTTGAGCCGACTCTTTGTTGCTGCTGGCAACCAAGACGGTGCCTTCATCATCGACTTCGATGACCGCACCGGTCGTTTCTTGAATTCCACGGATGTTCTTTCCGCCAGGTCCGATCAGGGCACCGATCTTATCGGGCGAGATCTTCGTGCGAAGCAAACGAGGAGCGGTCGGCGAGATTTCGCGGCGAGGACGTGGGATCGCCGTCAGCATTTTCTTCAGGATTTCGATCCGAGCTTCACGAGATTGTTTCAGCGTGGCGCGGATGATGTCGTTGGTGACACCGGTGACTTTCAAGTCCAACTGGATACCGGTAATACCGTTTTGGGTACCAGCGATCTTAAAGTCCATGTCGCCGAAGTGATCTTCGGTTCCGAGGATGTCGGTGATCAAGCACCAGTTGTCAGGACCGTCTTGGACGAGGCCGACCGAGATACCAGCGACTGGGTTGCTGATTGGAACGCCCGATGCCATCAGGCCGAGGGTCGCACCACAAACGGAAGCCATCGAGGAGCTACCGTTCGATTCGGTGATGTCGCTGATCACGCGAATCGTGTAGGGGAAGTCGTCGGCGGAAGGAAGCACGGGAGCGACACTTCGCTCGGCCAAGCAACCGTGTCCGATTTCACGACGTCCAGGCCCACGAATCGGACGGCATTCGCCAACCGAGTACGAAGGGAAGTTGTAGTCCAGCATGAACTTCTTGCTGTACTCGTCTTGCAGGCCGTCGACGCGTTGTTCGTCGCGGCTGGTTCCCAATGCAATCGTGATCAGGGCTTGGGTTTCGCCACGTTGGAACAGAGCCGAACCGTGAACGCGTGGCAACAAGTCGGTTTCGCAGTGGATGGCGCGAAGCGAGTTGTGGTCGCGACCATCGGGGCGGGTGCCGGCGAGGATCAGATCGCGAACGACCTTTTCTTCCAGGTCGTGCCAGACGGTTTTGAAGCGGTTGACGCAAACAGCGTCGGCTGCGTTGGGGTCAGGAATGACGTCTGCCATGGCACGATCGCGAACGGCACGAACGGCTTCCGCACGAGCTTGTTTGCCCGAAGTTTGCTGAGCGGCTTTGAAGTCGCTGTAGTAAGCGTCGGTCAGACGCTCGAGCAATCCGTCGTCTTCAGGAGACTGGTAAGGAGTCTTCTCTGGATTGACCTTCTTGTAGAACTCTTCTTGCAGGTCGATGACTTCGCGGATGGCGTCATGGGCGAAGCCAATCGCTTCCATCATTTCGTCTTCAGGCATTTCGTTGGCGAAGCCTTCGATCATGGCAACCATGTCGCGGCTGCCGCTGACGATCATGTCCAACTCGCTTTGTTCGAGTTGATCAGCGGTTGGGAAGGCAACCAATTTGCCGTCGACCTTACCGACTCGAACGCTACCCAGAGGGCCTTTGAATGGCAGTGGGCTGATGTGCAACGCGGTGGCTCCACCGATCATTGCCAACACGTCGCCATCGTTTTGCAAGTCACTTGCGATCACGCAAGCTTGGACCTGGACTTCGTCTTTGTAACCAGCTGGCCAAAGTGGGCGGATCGGGCGATCCATCAAACGCGAGCTGAGGATTTCTTTTGTGCTGGGACGACCTTCGCGTTTCAGGAAGCCACCAGGGAACTTACCAGCCGCAGCCAATCGCTCGCGGTAATCACACATCAAGGGGAAGAAATCGATTCCCGGACGTGGCGTACCCGATGCGGCCGCGACCAGCACAACGGTTTCGCCGTATTGAACCAGCACACTACCGGCTGCTTGTTTAGCGATGTGTCCTGTCTCGAACGACAGCACCGAATCACCAATTTTTCGCTCCACGCGAACTTTTTGAACACTCACAACAACCTCTTTTCCTGCATCTACACAACAAACAACAATTTGAACGGCTTTTCCGAAGCCGGCCCGATTTTCATCCCTGGCCAACAAGGCCTGCTCAGCCACAACGGCTGATGGGAAAGAGTGGCGAACTGGGTCGCCACGCAACAACGTGAAGAATCGCGAAGATCGCCAAGCGACATTCCCGATTCGTGACAATCAAACTTGGGCTTGTTTTGATTGGATCGCGATGGGTACCGAAAGGTGCCACAAACGAACTGCTCTGACGAGGCGACAAGACGCAACCGGACCGGCTGCAGTACATGGACAAGGCAAAGTAGAGCCAGCGAAACGGCGATCACGCTCGCTGAGATGGATGGGAAGGATTTGAGTCCAGAGAAGGACATTCCCGATAGCGATGCTGAGCCGCAGTCAAGCTGCGACTCCACCCCGCCCCGGGACCAAAGAGCCCGGGGGGACATACGCCACGTGGCCGCGGCCACGCCGTCGACCACCCGGTCACAAACTATTTGCGGATACCAAGCTTACCGATGATATCCAAGTAACGTTGTGGGTCTTGCCCACGAACGTAATCCAGCAGACGGCGACGGCGACTCACCAAACCCAACAAACCGCGACGCGAGGCATAATCCTTGCGGTGGGTTCGCATGTGTTCGGTCAATCCGTTGATTCGTTCCGTCAAAATTGCGATCTGCACTTCAGGAGAACCAGTGTCTCCAGCTGCGGCGCCGTGCTCGCTGATTACTTCTTCTTTCCGTTCTTTCGAAATCGTCATACCGACTGATGCTTTCCTGATCGTTTGTGATCGCGGTGGACCAATGTTTCTGAATCGCAGAAGTTTAGCGTGCCCCCCTGCGAACGCAACGTCAAATTCGCTGCGGTACGAAAATCGGCTCAGTAGCCAATTCCCGCTCTTAGAATAAACGCTTCTTCCAGGCTTGTGTTGCCTGCGACCGATTGTTCGTAGAGCAATTCTCGGTCAAACGAGATGCCGGCTTCGATGAATCCGGAACGTTGGCCGGTTCGCAAAAGTTGCGAGTTGCCCCATTCGAATCCAAACATCGCGTTGATCTGGTTGATATCGACCCGTTCGCCGTCCGAAGCGAGCGCAGTATCGCTGAGCGTCCAAGAATCACCGCCGTATTCGCCGGCCAGGTACCACCAAACGTCACGGGTACCGATCGTTCGCCAGTATTTTGCCAGTTTTGGCTCAGGGAAGTAGATGTCGAAGCGGGTGTACGGGTTTGGTTGCCACAACAATCCCCCCGCAGGAAGGAGCTTCGTGTCGAGCCGATCCAGGTAATAGACGCCACCTTTCAGAGTCGACGTTGGTGTCAGCCGAAAGGAAACGAGTCCTTTGCCGAGAACGCGAATGCTGTCGCTGTTGAATGTGTCAAAATCGGTGTACGCCCCGACTCGGACGCCGAGTTCCGCACCGACAATTTGATTGGGATCGGTTTGCCAGCCGAAGTCGAGCGACGCCGCGTAGGCGTTGCTGGGTAGCATTCGAGTCGGGGCCGCGGCGGGCGTGGCCGGTCCATCGAACAAATACAACGAAAACGACGGGACGACAAACAAAGGCCGAGTGCTGAACAGAAAGTTGGGGAACGCGAATCCGATCGAGGCGTCGGTTTGGTTGTAGCCAACGTCGGTCGCTCCATCGCCGCCACCGATGAATGTGTGGCGAATCCTCGGGCCGTTGAGCATTCGGTAAGCACTGACGGCCTCCGGTGAACTGAAACCGCCCGGGAACAAGCTCGACGGAGAACCTGAAAAACCACCGGGGAACAGCGTGGACGGAGATCCGGATGGGTAGGCGGATGACGGATAGGGATCCATCCCCGGCGGAGGAATCGCGGTGCCCGGATAGCCGGTTCCGCCTTGGGAAGGCATGCCCGTTCCGGGATAAGTCGGTGGGGCGCCGGTGTAGATAGATCCTGCGTCGTAGGGGACCGCGGTTCCACCGCCGAACCCGGTTGCGAATCCGTTTCCCTGATAAGTGGCACCTTGATATGGCGCCGAGGTTGAACCTTGCGTGAACATGCTGCCGGAGAAAAGTCCGTTCAGCAAACCGCCGTTGGGATAGGCGGCGTTTCCTGTCGCGGGTGGGTATGCTCCGGCGGCGGAATTCGCAGGAACGGGTGCCCCAAGCGGTGACGGCGTGTACTGGGGGACCGCGAAAGAATTGGGAGCCGCTGCCGCCGATGCGTACGGATCAAACAGCGATCCCGATACGGGCGCGGTGTTGGGACGCGGCGGAGTGGCGAAGTTTGGGCCGGCGTAAATCGAGCTTCCGTAACTGCCATTTGGCGCACCATTCGCAACACCAGGGCGAGGGGCAATCGGTGATTGTCCGTACGGTGAGGCACCAGTGGCGGGCGATTGGATCGGACCAAGATTTGTTTGTGGAGTTTCGCCGTAATTCGACTGCGCGACTAAAGGAGCCGGATTCATCACAATCACGACGCAGCCCAATGAAGCCGCCATCAAGGTGAGGACGATTCGGAAGAATCCACCTATGATGGCGCTCGACTGCGGAGCGACGAAGTGATGAAAATGGTGAGGCAAAAGATTGCACTTTGGAGTCGGCGGGCGCGGTCGAGACAACAACTTGAGTCGATTTAGCGATTTTCATGAACTTTCGTCAAGATAAATCTGAACGGCGATTGGCTCGTGATCACCACAATTCATTGAAAACTAGGCAAGCTTGAGCGATGGAAGACTTAGATATCCCGCAGTTGGCTGAATACCTGCACATCACTCCCGACCAAGTTCGGAAAATGGTTTCGCGAGGAAACTTGCCGGGCCGGCGTGTCGGAGGTGACTGGAAATTCAACGAGGCCGAGATTCATCACTGGCTCGAAGAACGAATCGGATTGAGCGACCAAGGTGAACTCGATCAGGTTCGTGCGGTTTTGCATCGTCGATCGGAGGCTCCACCACACACTTTGGCAGAGATCTGCCCCGTCGAGTTGGTTTCCAATCCGTTCGTGGCCAGGACCCGCGGCAGCGTGATTCGCAACATGTGCGAACTTGCCAGTCGAACGGGCATGCTCTGGAATGCACCCGCGATGGCCGAAGCGGTCGCGACTCGCGAAAAACTGCATCCGACGGCGTTGGACTGCGGTGTGGCTTTGCTTCACCCACGCCGTCCGCAAACATCCATTTTGGCGGAGTCCGTGTTGGCGATGGGGATCTGCCCGACGCCGGTCGCTTTCTCCGATACCGGGCAGTTGACCGACATTTTCTTTCTGATCTGCTCTTATGACGACAGTTCGCACTTGCGTATTTTGGCGAAACTGAGCCGGATCGTCTCCGATGAAGCCTTCTTAGAAGGCGTGCGTGCAAGTGACACGCCGGCAGACGCTTGGGCGATCTTGAACGAAGCCGAGATGTCGCTGGATGAGAATCACGCTTTCTAAGTCGAACCAATCCACCAGAGACAGTGTCTCCGCTCAGGCCGTCGAGAATCCGGCCGCGGAGAGTTCCGAATCCGACATCGGTCCACCTTGCATTTTGGCTTGGGTGGGCGAGTCTTCCGATCCATTGGCATTGCATGCAAAGGCTGTGTGCGAGCAGAACGCGGACGCGGTCGCGACTTATTCCAGTGTTGCGTCGCTGCTTGCGTCGCCGCCGCGACTTCCGTTGTCGCATGTGCTGCTCGCTCAATCCGATCGTTCGCACTTCATCGATGCGGGCCAAATTCGTGATCTGAAAAGTGTCGCTCCAAACGCGAAAGTGTTGCGATGGTTGGGGCCCTTGGTTGCTCCTTCGGTCGGATTGCCAGGACAAGAAGGCTGGGTTGAGTCGATCGGTTGGCGTGACAGTTCACAAACGTTGCCGCTTTGGTTGGGCGGAATGAACGGTTCAGCCGACTTGGCTGAACCGACTCAGGGTTTGATCGTCGTTTCGCAATCTTGGGCAACCGCGGACGCTTTGTTTGAAACCATCGAAGCGATTGCAGGCGAATTGAATCAACCGGTCCCGGTGATGACATGGCGTCGAGATGGATTGACTCGCGCGGATCGATTCACTTCCGCTCACGTGGTTTGGGACGATTCAGTATGGCGTTGTTCAGACGCGAAGCCGTGCAAGTTGGCGTCCGCTGTGGAAGGTCGGCGGTACCGGCACATTTGGATGACCGGGATGGCGTCTCCATCACAAATTGATGACGCCTATCGATCTGGCGTTGGCGCGGTTTGGAACAAGCCAACTCGTCGCGAGTCGATCGAAGCACTCTGGCACTGAAGCACCTGGCGTTGAAATGCATTGTGCCAACAGGAGTGTCTGAGATCGCCTAATCACGCGTGCGACTGCGCATAGAAAAACCCGCCCGCGAAAAATCGCGGACGGGTTCGTTGCCGGCCGAGTGGAGTATCTCGGCCTAGCGTTTTGGAGTCGATTTGTCCACTCAACAGTGGGCGAAGATTCAAGTCACGAACTAGCAACCGGTGCAAGGCGATGCACTGACCGTTGCGCCACAGCTTCCGCAGCCACTGCCGATCGACGGAGCCGATTGGTAATGGATTGGAGTGCTGCATCCGCTCGCTCCGCTGCCACCCATGATGACCGATGGTCCCACGTTGATGGCTGGTGCTGATTGGTAGCCGCCGATGGCAGCTGGTTCAGCACAAGGCGTGAAGGATTCTTCGACCAAGGTCGGAACCATCTTGCAAACTTGGACCTTCTTTTCCTTCGTCACGGTGACAGGAACACTGACGGTGTACTCCTCAACCACTTGCTCAGCGACTTGGTCGTAGCGAGTGGTTGTGTAAGGTTCGACGGTGTATTCAGGAATGTTGTAAGTGAAGCTGACTTCCTTGGTACGTTCTTCAGTTTTGTACGTGACGTAGGGGATCGTTTCCGTTTTGGTGACCGAGGTGTAGGTCAATTGTTTGCGGATACGAGTCCGAGTTTCTTCGTTGTACTGGACTTCTTTGCGAGTACGGGTGCGAGTTTCGTCCACGTACTGAACAACTTGCTTTGATCCGGTGCGAGTTTCAGGTTGATAGACGATGGTCGTGCACTCGTAAGGGACCTGAGTCGCTTGCTGTTCGTAAACGGTGTAGTTGACGACTTGCGACTCGGTGGTGCTGGTCGTGACAGGCACTTCTTCGGTCACAACGTTGGGGACCCAAACGCGTTTGGTGATGGTGCTGGTTGTCGATCCGCAAGCGGTCGATACTGGAGCTGAGTACGAGACTCCGCCACCGCAACCGGCGTAGGTTTGGCCATAGCCGTTGCCACAGCCACCGCATTTGGAAACGCAACCGCCGCACGAGCCACATCCGCAAGAGCGACGTCCGCACGATCCGCCACATGCAGATGAAACCGAGGACGCTGATCCGCATCCGCCGACATAAGCGACCGTGCTAGCAACAGGTGCCGCGGCGACTTCAACGACTTGTTCTTCCCAATGACCGTAGTCTTTGGTGACCGTTTGCATGGTGGTCTTTGGAACAGCCACTTCGATGGTGCGGCTCTTGGTGACTGGAACAGCGTTGACGACCGTTCGAGTCTTTTGAGTCGTCACGGCTTGTGGCACGTTGACGGTGTAGGTGAACGTTTCGTCGACCAACTTTGGCACCTTCACGGTGTACGTTTCAGGAACGTCGACCAAGGTTGGAACGCGAACGGTGTACTCTTCTGGAATCTCGGACCATTGTGGCACCGACTCGGTGACTTCGACTTGCTTCTCTTCCTTCACGGGAACCAAGACCGAGTAAGTGATTGTCTTGGTGTCCGTCTTCGGCACGTTGACCACTTTGGTGCGGTACTTTTCTTCCGTCACTGGAACCGTCTTGTAGACAGTCTTCGTGCGGAAGCGAGTTTCCGGTTGGCTTTCGGTCACGTTGACCATGCGGGATTCGGTTACATAGGTCGGCTTCATGACGACGCGATAGCCGACGACGGGTTCGCAAATGGTTTCGCGAGCAGGAACTGACGACGTGACAACCGATCCGCCCATCACCGATGGGCCACTGCTGTAAACCACACCAGTCGAATAGGTCTGGCTGGGAACGACGTAACCCTGGCCGCAACCAATTGCACCGCCGCAACCGCTGCTGACGACGGGTGCCGAGACGCCGCACGGATCGGAGCATCCGCCGCACGGGACGCATTGTGCCATGGCAGTCGCCACCATGGAGGCGAAGCATGCCGCAGCAATGCCCGCGAGAGTTGGTCCAAACTTCACTGGTGAAATCCTCAAAGAGTCTTAAACAACGATGGAAACGGATGCCAATCGAAGTCCGACGGCACACGTGAAGGGTGTGAATCATTGGGTGCGAGCATTGCCGACCGGGCGTTTGTCGTTCAAAAGGCGTCGTTCAGAAAACACTGCTCGGAGCATTCTCGCAGCACCCCAGGGGGGGAGAGGCCGCTACTCTGTCGCACCAGATTAGATCGGGTCTAGAAGGTTACAATCGTTCAGGTAAGAAAAAATCGCCTATTTGTTGCAATGGGCACAATCGTTGCAATCCGCACAGATATCCTACAGCACGCAGGTTTTTGCCGGTCAACCACCCGAAGCGTCCAATTCGCCCGAACGAAACAAACCCGCTTCGGAAATCTCGGGAAGATTCCCATTTCCCGTGCGGCGTCCCTCGTGAGGGGAGTTTCTGGTTGATAAATTTCTTCTTCGCACGCCCGATCCTCCACCGAGCCAATCCGTGGAGGCTTCCGTTTTGAGACCGATGGCATTGAGGCCTCGTTCTCAACCGATCTCAGCACCTTCCGAAGAAATCTATGAACGCCGTGATTGAATCTCGCCCTTGGGCCGTCCAAGTTGGAATTTCCATCTTTGCCGCGTTTTGCTGGGTCAACGCCTCAGCCAGCTTCGCGGCGAAGCCTGGGCAACCCGTGGTCGCTCGCGTCGAAATGCAATTCGCGAAGGAAGACAAAGTCGTGGACGTCATCGCGAAAGGCGATTTGTTGACGGTGGTCGAAGATCGCGGTGAGGACTACGTGATCGTGACCCACGACGGGACTCGTGGTGCCGTCGACAAGGTCAACGCGGTCGAGTTGGCGGAATCGACGGGCATCTACACGGATTTGATCGAGGAGTTTCCTGAAGAAGGGCGATATCACACGCTTCGCGCGTCGGCGTGGTGGGCGTTGGGAGAACAGGAGAAGGCGATGGCGGACTTCAACGATGCCATCGAAAAGGGCTACGAAGAAGCTCACGCCTACAGCAGCCGAGGACTTTTCTATGCGGCTCGCGGCGAACATGACGCCGCAATCAAAGACTACGAGCGGGCATTGAAGCTCGATCCCGAAGACATCACTCCGATCATCAACCGGGCGGCCGTTCGAATGGCTCAGCGTGAGTTCGAGGCGGCGATCGGTGACTACACCGAGGCACTGGAAGTTCGCGAGGGCAACGCCGGGCTGCTTCGTCAGCGGGCTTTGGCTTACAAGTCCGCAGGTGAAATGGAAAAAGCGATCCAGGATTACGATGCGATCGTGGACGACAATCCCGAGGACGTCGCGGCGATCATGGGCCGCGGTTACATCCGTTTTCAGCAACACGAGTACGCGGCTGCAGCTGCCGATTTCTCCGCGGCTCTCGAGTTGAACGAGAAAGATCCGGTGGCTTGGAACAATCGTGGATACAACCGTTATCAGCTCGGCAAAGCCAAGGAAGCGTTGTCAGATTACGAAAAGGCGATTGAGTTGGCACCTGAGTACGGTTTAGCTCATCAAAACCGAGCTTGGTTGTTGGCGACCACCGACGATGAATCGTTGCGTGACGCGGATGCGGCCGTGGAAGCAGCCAAAAAGGCTTGCGAACTGAACGGCTACGGAAATGTGAGTGATCTGTCGGCTCTCGCCGCCGCGTTGGCCGCTCAGGGTGAATTCAAGGAAGCGGTTGGCTGGCAAGAGAAAGTCGTCGAGTCGGCTCCCGAGGATGCGAAAGAATTTGCGGGCAAAATCCTCGATCGTTACCGAGCCGGGAAGCCTTATATTGCTGATCCCGCCGCGGCGGAGAAAGCCGAGCAAGCAGCGGCAGAACGTGAGGCTAAGAAGAAGGCTGAGAAAGAAAACGCAGCTGCGAAGAAGGCTGCGGCCGAGCAACTGGCCGAAGAAGCTGAAAAGGACGCCAAAGCAACCGGACTGGAAAAGGCTGAGTAGACGCCGGTCTCATGCCCTGAGCTCTTCCGCAGGGAGGGCGTGCAGTTTCTTGATTCCGCTTTTCGGCAGATTTCCACATGGCGTACCTCTCCCGAAACGAA